>JBMNSJ010000046.1:0-16905 GCA_050945135.1 Raoultibacter sp. | reverse complement strand
GAACGACCCCATAGCTCGCTTGGCTACAGACCTCCTGCAATCCAAGCGATCGCAGCTTAGAAACTAACATTTTGGTTGGTACAGAAAATGGGGGCAGGCCATTACGAGCTCTTGTCTCGCGATTTCGCTCTTCATCTGTTGTCTGAGGAAAGTACAGAATTTCGAGAGGGAATATCTATCTGTTCAATAAAGATGGCAAAAGGGCTTGAGTTTGATGAGGTGGTTGTTCTCGACGTTGAAAAAGACCAATACCAAAGCAAGGATGACCAAAACTTGCTGTATGTGGCAATAACAAGAGCAATGCACAAACTTACCTTGCTTTACAGGGCAGAAGTGAGCCCGTTCTTATCAGGGCTTCGCTAATCTCGGGAGAAAGACGCGCAAATACGCAGAGATGAAAGGCGAAATGCGAGCAGCGAGTGCCTATGATGCGAGCAGCGAGTGCCTAGGAAAGCGCGGGGTGCTCTACGCGGTTGCGTCCGCTATTTTTTGCCTTATAGAGATATTCGTCGGTAAGGCGGAATGCTTCGTCAACGCCCATTTTGGCGCTAGCCTCGAGGACGCCCAGGCTAATAGTAACTGGTGATCCATCGGGTAAGCTTATGGTAGAAACTGCCAAGCGGATTCGTTCGGCGATTGCAATTGCATTCTCGAGCGTTTCGGGGTAGAGCACAATCATGAATTCTTCTCCACCATAGCGGGCTAAGATGTCGCGCTTACGAAGCTGTTTTTGCGCTTCTTCTACAACCCTAATCAACACCTTATCGCCCTCAAGGTGCCCGAAAGTGTCGTTGGGTTTTTTGAAATGATCAATATCGAACATGATGCAACAGACATGTTTATTTTCGTGCTGAGCTCTAATGAAAATCTGCTCAGAAGCTTCGGTGAGATAGCGCCTGTTAAAGATTCCGGTAAGTCCATCTTTGGAGGATTGTTCTTCAAGCTCGACGTTCTTTTCTTCAAGCTCATTCATGAGATAGGCATTACGAAGACGCTCATCCTCGTAGGCTTTGTTTACGTAAAGAGCAAGTGCGGCCATGCCAAATAGGGTAAACGCAATAGCGGCGAGAAGGTCGGTTACTCGTGCATCTGGCATTGCCATCGGAACAACGAGATGAGGGAAGTTGGATTGCAGAAGAATTGCAGCAACATAAATAAGGACATTGAGACTGATGAGAGCAATACGTTTCTTTCCCTTATACAAAAAGGAAAGAAGAAAGATGCCAATGGCAGCAAAGTAAAGCACCGAGCCATCGTATCCGGCATAAAGAAAGAAGAGAAAGGGGAGGTAGATAAATATGAGGAATAGCAGCAAGGGAGGAAGAACCTTTTGCTTTGCTGATACGGGAATAAAGAATACTACCAGCATGCAGAAGTTGATGAAGCCTTGAATAAAGACGCCAATATTGGTGGCACCTAAGAGGGTATTTACGGTGAAGCTGAGCATGGACAGGAGAAATGCCTCAATAAAGAAGATTGAGGTAAGACGGTATTCGAACGACAACTTTTTGTCGAAAAAATTCCGATAGAAAAACGAACCGATGCGTTTCATTGATACTCCTGTATTTCTTGGCCACCACCACAAATCTACCTAGGTATTATAAAACCCTTTATATAAAGCAAGGAGAAGGAATGCAAGAACTCGGCAGGGTGTAACTCTGAGCGCCAATTCGTAACCTTTCGGTTATGTAGAGAGCGGCTGTTGTGATGTTGTTAAAGAGACAAGATACTCCAGAAAGACGTTTGGGGGCATTACAGGCTAAATCACAAGGGAAATTCTATCGACTCTGCGTTTTTGTTGTGTTTGAAGCTGCTATGATGTGTCATCGATGATGCAAATAGGGCATAAAGATTTGCATGCAGGCTTTAATTGGTTCGCCGCTTAGGGAGTGAATAAGTGAAAAAGCTCATTGTAGTTATAACGTGTATAGCACTATCGCTTTGTGTTGTGGGCTGTCAGAGAGAGGCCGATCCTAGCATTGAAGCGGCAATTAAGGAGTCAATAGGCCAGCCAGTAAACGCCATCCATCTCAAGATGGAGCGTAAAAGCTACATCGTGACCTTTGAAAATAAGGACACAGGTGAAACGTATACACAGGCTGTTAATGATGATATGAAAGTGGCGAAAGAAGGCGACGACCCCCTTTGGATTGTTACTGGCTACGACGATCTTAACAAGAATATTCGTACGGTCACAATCTATGTAGTTCCAGCTCAAGAGAATGAGGCTGTTTAAAAATCTTATCGAGCCAATCGCATTCTGCCTTACTGGGGCGGTTGCTACTTAAACTGGTTTTAAAAGACTGCTAGCAGCAGTATCTAAGATTTCTAACGACAGAATACCGTCAAAGCTGATGGCCTTCTTGCCAAGATAGAGTCTATGAAAGGCTTCATCGATTTCGCTAACTACTCCGCAGGTATTTATGTAGTGTTCGCCCTCATAATGAACAATGGAAACACTGCATCCTTTCGATAGGCGAGCGATGTCTTGCGAAAGCTCGGCAGCGCGTTCCTCGGTCATGAGCTGTTTTTGCTCAGGCACGCTCTCTCGCTCGTGAGCAAGCTCGTGATAGCCCTTAAGCGCTGCAAAGGGCATGAATTGACGTGCTCGAACAGGCGAGGACTGTGCTACGTATACGCCATCTTCGCGTTCTCGCTCTTCAATTGCACGAAGAATGCCCTTACGACGTTGGTGCTCTGGCTGAGACAGGCTGCTATCTGAGAGAATACGTGCGATTACTTCCTGGAGATTGCTGGTTTCGTTAGGCACGATGTCCCCCGACCTGATTGTTGCGCTCACGTGCGGTTGCCTTGTCTTGTAAGCTTGCTGCTTTCAGCATGGAGTTTTTCCCGAACTTACTACGTACTGCAACAAGTGTTTCTTGAAGTTTGTGCTCGAGAGCTTCGGCTTCGACATCGTCGAAGAGCGTGGAGGTAGCATATTCTTCGGGCAATAAATCGCCAAAGCCAATCGTGATGCGTCGGATGCCTCCTTCGGGGCGGGTTGTTTCGTTAAAAAGTGAACGGAAGCGATCCATGAGCAGCTTTTTCGAGTTAGTACGGCGCTCAAGCTTTCGAGTGCCGCCGCTATGTTCATGCGAGCTGCGCGCGCCTACCCTGCGTTTTCCGTGGCCGCCATCGAAGATTTCGGCTTGGTTTTCGCAGCTGTCTTTTTTGTCAGAAACGTAGCCGATGTAAAGTGATATCCGTTCTGCCACTAAACCTAGCTCGACTAGTTCGAGAATGCTTGCATCCACCATTTCTTGCATAACAATGTGCGCCTCACGGAAGCTGTAGTCGCAAGGCAATACCTGGCCATTTGTTATTGAGCGAGCTTCAGGAGTGTAAGCTTGAATATCTTTTAGTGTGCAGGGCTCTTGTCCCCAGGCGTGATCAATGAGGTATTCGGCAATAACGCCAAACTCCTTGAAAAGCGTTTCCTTTCGAAGGGCAGCAACCCCTGCTAGGTCGTATGCACCATACTTTGCTAAGCGACGGGCAATGCCGGGCCCAACATTCCAGATATCGGTGATGGGTTGGTGAAACCAAATTTCTTGCTTGAAAGAGCTTTCGTCGAGAAAGCCAATGTTATCTGGTGCGTGTTTTGCGGTTACGTCAAGCGCCACCTTAGCTAAAAATAAATTAGTGCCAACGCCCGCTGTTGCGCAAATCCCTGTTTCAGAAAACACAGCCTCCATCAGGGTTTTGGTGAAACTGCGAGCGTCAGTGTTGTAGAGTGTGAGGTAGGCTGTGGCATCAATAAAGCACTCATCAATTGAGTACACGTGTACATCTTCGGGGCTTACAAAACGTAAATAAATAGAGTAAATATCAGCAGATACTTCCATGTAGCGCCGCATGCGTGGGCGAGCTGCGATGTAATTGATGCCGTCAGGAATCTCAAATACGCGACAGCGATTTTTTATACCGAGCGCTTTCATGGAGGGAGTGATGGCGAGACAAATAGTTTTGTTTGTGCGCGCAAGATCTGCAACAACGAGATTGTCGACAAAGGGATTGAGGCCTCGATCGACACATTCGACGCTTGCGTAAAATGATTTTAAGTCGATACAGATATATGTTTTGCTTCCTTGTTTCACCAAATCCTCTGGGCGTATCTTTCAAATAAAGAACATATGTACTATTATAGCAAATAAGCAAAGGAAGGTTTACTCTTTTTCAACTTTATTAACCTTGTTTTGAGGAGCACACTATCTCGCAACCCTAAGAAGAGACAAAAGTATTGGAGCAATTGAATAATGAGTGTCATAATCACCTACGACAAAAGAAAAGGAATACTTCATGGCACAAGGTGAAAATCCATCCACAACACGACGCACGCTACATTATTATTGGGCAGTTACACGCAAGCACACAGCTTTGTTTGCTGCCCTCATTTTGACAACCATCGCGTTTGTGGCGCTTTTGTCTTACGGAAACCCCTATGTTATGAGCTTGGTGGTTGATCGCGTCAGCGCAGGACCAGTTTCGTCCGATGAAGTGTTTACCGTGTTTGGGCCCTTCATTCTGGCGCTTATTGGCATCAATCTTTTTGGCCAGATAGCAAGTAAATTGCAAGACTACACTATGTACAAGCTAGAAATTGCTGCTGCCTACGACCTAGCAACTATGTCTTTTGATGCGCTTAGTAATCAATCGATGTCATTTCATTCTGATCGATTTGGGGGAACCCTGGTAAGTCAAACTACCAAGTTTATGAGCGCTTACCAGCAGCTTTTGGAAACCATTACCTTCCCCTTTTTGCCAGTAGTTTGTTCGGTGTTTTTCACCTGCGCCATTCTTGCGCCGCGTGTTCCTGCCTACGTGCTAATCCTCATGATTCTGTTAGCGGTGTATGCCTGTGTTTCTTACTACATGTATAAGCGGATTTTGTCGCTAAATGAGAAAGCGGCAAGTGCGCAAAACCAGCTTTCGGGCGAACTCTCTGATTCGGTGGCTAACATTCTTGCAGTGAAAACCTATGGTCGCGAAGATTACGAACGTGGTCTTTTTGATGAGGCGAATAAAGAGGTAGTAAAGCGTGATTCGAAACGCATGTGGGCGTCGCTTGTGCGAGGTATCGTAACGGCAATTATTACGATTGTCATCATGTCAGTTGTCGCGATATTTATTGCGGGCGGCAATGCGTGGTATGGTATTTCTCCAGGCACTCTTGTGATGATGTTTACCTACACCTATACCATTACCAATCAGTTTAACTTTATCAACAATGGTCTTCAGCGCTTTAATCGTGCATTTGGCGATGCAAGTGGTATGACCATCATTTTGGATGAGCCGCGTCTTGTTGCCGACAAGGAAGATGCCTTGCCTCTTGAAGTGAGCGAAGGCGCTATTGATTTTGAAGACATCAGCTTTTGGTACAACGACGGAAATACGCGTACGCAAGTGTTTGACTCCTTTGACCTTCATATTCCGGCGGGTCAACGAGTTGGCTTGGTGGGCATGAGCGGTGCGGGAAAAACTACCTTAACCAAGCTTTTGCTGCGATTGTCTGATATCCAGGAAGGTCATATTTTGGTCGACGGGCAAGATATTGCTACCACGACGCAGCAGTCGCTACGTCGTCAAATTGCCTACGTTCCGCAAGAGGCGCTGCTGTTTCATCGTAGCATTGCCGAAAATATAGCGTATGGTCGCCCGCAGGCGAGCCCAGAAGAAATTCGAGAAGCAGCACGTCAGGCGAACGCACTCGAGTTTATTGAGCGCCTTCCGCAAGGTTTTGAAACGATTACCGGAGAACGCGGGGTTAAGCTTTCGGGCGGTCAGCGTCAGCGCATTGCAATTGCACGTGCATTGTTGGCAGATTGCCCGGTGCTTGTGCTCGATGAAGCAACAAGCGCTCTAGACTCCGAGAGCGAAAAACTCGTCCAAGATGCACTTGCAACGCTCATGCGGAATCGAACATCCATAGTTGTAGCTCATCGTCTTTCAACGGTGGCAAGCCTCGATCGTATCGTGGTTCTTGCTGACGGTAGAATTGTCGAAGACGGTCCGCACGAAGCGCTTATCGAAGCAGGGGGAGAATATGCTCATCTGTGGAGCCGCCAGACCGGGGCTTATCTCGAGTGAGGTACTCGAGAGCAAATAGAGTACGCTCAACGTAAAAAGGGAGCTGTAGTGTCAGACAACTTTCACAAAAAAGAAGAAGCACATGGCTACGTCGGTAGCCAAGCTTTAGAGAGCTTTGCGGTCTATCTACGTATTGCCGCGGCTGAGCGGAGCTTGTGGGCTCGTGAACAGGGAATAAGTTGCTATCGTATCTACGATGCAGAGCTTTCTCCCTTTGCCCTTTCAATTGATATTTATGAGGGATCTGCAACGTGCGCGGGCAAGAAGTATCTGGTAATAGGGCAGTACAAAGAAGCGGATGCAGCTGACGAGACTGAAGAGCAGCAACGTTTTTCTGAGGCGGTTGAGATTGCCTCGCAGGCCTTGGGTATCGCGCGCGAGTATGTTTTTGAGAAGGCGCGTGATTCTGGAAGAAATGGTTTTCAGTACAAAGACGGAGAACGCAGTTCTTTTATTGTTCAGGTAAGTGAGGGAGGGCACCTTTTCGAGCTTGATTTAAAAGGCTACCTTGATACGGGAATATTTTTAGACCATCGCCCTACGCGAGCAAAGATTGGCCAGATGGCAGAGGGTAAGCACTTTCTCAATCTGTTTGCCTATACGGGAACAGCATCGGTATATGCAGCAGCACAAGGGGCGGCATCAACTACTACCGTCGACCTATCGCAAACGTATGTCAATTGGGCCAAGCGCAATATGGAGCTCAATGAGCTTGCGGGAGAACATCGTTTCATTCGCTCTGATGCTCTGCACTGGCTTGATCGTGACATTCGAAAGGGAGTCACCTACAATCTAGTGTTTGCGGATCCTCCTACGTTTTCGCGATCAAAGCTTAAGGGCAAGAAAACCTGGAGTGTTGCTCGTGATCATGTAGAGTTGCTGCAAAAGATAGCTGCAGTGCTCAGCAATGGGGGAAAGGCAATATTCTCGTGCAATTTACGCGATTTTAAGCCTGATGAACGTGAATTAGCTAAGTCGGGAATCCGCTTGGAAGACATTACGCAAGCCAGCATTCCGGCTGACTTTGCATCAAATCCGAAAATCCATCAGTGTTATCTCCTGTCTCGCTAAGCTTGTTTATCTTCGCGGACGAAGTAAGCAGCTGTAGTTTCTTTTAGTCTTGTTCGCGCAACTTTTGTCGAACGAAGGCAAGACCAAATAGAGAAGCTAAGGCGCCAAGAAAGAGACTACAGGCGAGAGCAAAGTTTGTGTCACCTGAGCGCGCGAGACTTTTTTGCACGACATCATCTGTTGATGTTGGATTGACGTCGGGTTGGGGGTCATCGGGTGTGGGCGGAGTTGGGGGGTCTGGCGGGGGAGGCGCTGGAGAATCTTGAGTGATCACCTCTACCATACTAAACACGATTTGGTAGTTTACCGTGTCTGTTGGCTTAAATATCATCAGAAAAGACTGCGTTCCTGCTTCTGGCATGTAGGCAGACCTGACAAATGCAAAGGCTCCAGGAATCGTACTCGATTCAGTTCCGTCAAGGATTGCACTATCGAGAGATTGTCCTTGAATAAGATTTGCTAGACGAGGAAAATGCGTTTGCGGAATTGCTTTTGAAATGCTGAAATCTTTGTATAGAGCGATTCCTTTTGGAAGCTCATAATTTGCAGCATCATTTCCCTCGAGTCCCGAAACAAGGGCTCGATAATCACCCGCATTGATGCAGCGTCCACCACTAACAATAAGGGCGCATTCGTCAAAACCTGTTAAGTCATGCGTGGGGATCAAATTTGTTATGTTTGCTGTGACGTTTGTCTCGGCGCCGGAATATACGAGATTATCGAAACCAGACCAATCGAAGGTCACCATACGTGGCGTTATTTCCAGGGTGCCCGGAATAAGCGTGATTGCGTAGTCAGTATTAGTTGCACCGGATTCATCTCTTATGATGTCGTATTCGTCAACAACAGCGTTGTTGTAAGCTGCTCCCGAAGAGTCGAGATAATTGTAATCACTCAAGTTCTTGCCCGAGCTATCGACAGCTTTAAGCAAGAGCCCGAGCGACTCCTTTGTGTCCCCGTGGACACTAACAAGCTGTTGAGGGTTAATCAAGAAATCAAACTTTGGTAGCTCGTTTCCGTATTCCGAAGTAGCGGGAAGAGCCCGTGCTTTAATGGCTTTCTTGTCTACCACTACTTTGATAGAAGCTGGTTTGATGTCGCTCGGAATTGTATCCGGATCAAATTTGACCAAGTATTCTTTTTCGTATGTTGCTGCATGTGGCACATCAAGAACCGTCAAATCGCTTTCATCTGCCTTTATGAGAGAAAAGGTGCCATTTCCAGACCCGTCTACAAACTCAGCTTCAGTAATGTTTTGGCCGTATTCCAAATAAGCAGTCTCTGGAAAAACAGGATCGGTTATTGTTGAGTCTCGCACCCAATAGGACTTCTGTGTGTTGGTGGATGCAGTAGAGCTATCGATGCAGTAGTTTTGTGCGCCTGGCCCGGTAAGAGTGCTTGCAACAGCCCAGTACCTACCTGGCTCTTGATATGCTGCAGCCGTAATTTCTTCGCCCGGCGCACCGCTGCCGTTATCGCGGTAATGCTTTATTGTCGCAACGGAGCAATTGCTTGAATCGTCTAGTCCTGCATAGTTGATAATCTTTGCTTCAACGTTTAATCCGACCGTATCACCTGTTTTCAGAACCTGCATTCCCTCCCATGTAAGCTGGACGGGTCGAGGCGAGATAGTGTAACGGACCTGATCGATGTCACCAAGAGTGATGTCGTAGTTCTCATGTTTTCCTCCTTGGGTATACGATGCAGCAAGCGCATATTCGCCCGCTGGTGCAGAAGCGGAAATAGCTTGGCTGTTCGAGTCAATTGCATAGAAATGTAGTCCGAAACCTAATCGGTCTTCTCGAAGTATCGAGCTTTTTGTTACTTGAAACGGTATTTTCGTTGGATCGGAAAACTCGGGGTCTTCGGCAGTCGTTCCATATTCCATTCCTGTCGAATTAGGCGTAATCGTTATCGCTCGCTTTTTCACCTCAACCGACATTTTTCCATAGCTCCAAAACCTCATACCCCCTTCTGGAGGGCATTCGACGAAGCGCAGGGTGTATTCGGTTGTATTCGAGTCTGCAACTGTTGGGTATGCATTGTATTCGACGAACTCAAAGAAGCCATCAACACTTGCTGACCCTCCTACAAATTGCGCCGCTTCGAGAGATTGTCCGTAAGTAAGCGAAGCGCTGTGAGGGAGTATGATTCGGGGAATCGAAGAGGGGAAGTTTTTCTGATAGATCGTTTTTGCCCAACGAGCATCAATAAAGTCCATGGGGAGTATCCCGAGGAATTCTGGCTGCGTATTAGCGATGTGCACGTTGTCGTCGAGTTCATCGAACATATATTGAGCCGCAGAAAACGGGTTGCGCAACGAGCATGAAACGTAGTTGATAAGGTAGGCGTTTTCATCAATTGTTCTAGCTTGATCAAGGGTGTCTTCAACATATTTAATTTTTATTTTCCCTGTGCAATTCCAATGATCTTGTACCCAGGTTACCGGCGAAGCATCTTTGTCGACAGGGGGTGCTTTCTTCGCATCTTTATAGTCGTTTTCGTCCCACTTAGTCAGATCGAGCCCAAACTTCGAAGTATCGAGAGCGTGATCATACAAATCAAAACGTCGCATGATTACAATCTTTCCGCGAGCTTCTCCAACAGAGGGGACAACGTCTCCGTCCCAAAACCTATCAGGATTAGCTTTGATGTGGCGCTCCATTGCTTGCGTGATAACTTTATCGCTACCGCCCGAAACGCGGGAGATAAGCACAATGACGGTTTCGCTTGGATTCTGAGTGAGAAATTCATCATAGTATTGCATGACTTTGGAGAGGCGGAGCTCCTGATCATCGTTGTCGTAGCACACTACCGTATGGTAGATACTTGGGTCTCCTGCCGTCGCACTGTCTTCTCCGCAGCGAATATCGAAAAAGCGGACTCCAACGGCAAGCTGTTGGTCAATATAATACTTTTGCGTTCTCGCTGCGGATATATTGAGGTCGACAGCATCTTCTGCGTTTACCGTACCCGAATCATGGGTCCCGGGAATGCTGACGTGCGAGAGAGGCTGAGTGTCGGGAAGGTTTTTCATCCATGAGAGTGCTTCATAGTTTGTGCTGTAGGAAAAGGCTTTTTCGGAACCACTCAGAACAGTGATAGTAAACTTTTGAGCTTTTGAGTCAGAAACCTGCATCAGGTTGCTGCCGTCTTTATCACCATCGCGAATCCCTATATAGCGGTTGCTTCTTAAGTTTTTAATATAGTAGCTGCCATCCTCATTTTGCTCGAATCGCCAATTCTGACTATGTGCGTTTTTGTCTGAGCCAGTATGTCGATTTTGGATATGAAGGATTGCGCCAGAATCCTTGCTTTGGTGTTCTACATCCCACACGCGTCCGATAAGGGAATCTGGACCTTCGTCATACTTTCTTTGGTTGGTAATTACG
Source organism: Raoultibacter sp. (assembly GCA_050945135.1). GTDB lineage: Bacteria > Actinomycetota > Coriobacteriia > Coriobacteriales > Eggerthellaceae > WRIS01. The sequence continues at coordinate 6,352 of JBMNSJ010000046.1, read as the reverse complement.
TATCCAGCATCGTCAGAATCCCATGTCAGCAATGTTTTTGAAGATGTTCCGAAGTAATAGAGTTGAACGTCATCTCCAGGAAAAGTGCCATCGTTTTGAATGTTTACCGTACGAGTAGAGTTTACCGGCGCGATTTCCACTAAGGCGCCATCAAGGGCTTCGTCAATATCATGCCCTAGTGAAGAGGCTGTTTGATCGGCATAGGCGAGACTTGCCTGATCAAAAAGCAGGGCTAGGAAAAGGAATAGTAGCAATACTACTGAGAGTAACAACGTCTTAGACTGTGTGCGCAAAAAGACCCCTTTGTCCTCAATTTGCTTGTTGGTCGAATTCTAGCACGCTATGTGCTCGACATGATACACAGCGTTGGTTTGGTGGCGATAGTACATGGAGTGTCAGGTAAGGATTTATTTTTGTGAATCTGTCAGATATTGTTTCTAATAGACAAGATCTGATCTGCTTAGATGAACAGTAACTTCGATGGTTTCTTTTTCTGGATCTGCTTGTTTGAACCAGTCAGTTAGTTGCCATAAATAGGTGTCATCGAGGTACCAGGGGGTATATTCAATCTTTAGCACATTGCCATCTCTGTCAAGGGTTACTATGTAGCCTATTTTGTCGGGCCTTTGGCTGTGGGCAGATTCTTCGTTGATTCTAGATCTCTCTGCACTATCCACGGTTAGGTATTCGGCTGCAGCAGCTGATTTTGCTGTACGTAGTGTGGCTTGTGCCGCCGCTTCATAGGCTTTGTCCAGTGTTCCTAAAAATATCGGAATTGCGATAGCAGCGAGAATCACGACAATTGTTACTACAATGAGTAGCTCTGCCAAGGTAAAGCCGCTTTTGTCGCCACGCATTCTCTTTTTTTCACACACTGCTTGATAGGTGTATCTCATTACCCTGCTTTTTCACATCGACTTTTAGTTTGAGCACGTCAGCTTCTTGCTCATCGAACCACGTTTACGCGCTCGATTGTATCAAATCAGCCAGAGCAATCATACCTGCTCGTAAACTAACCGAAAACTCTTTTTCGTTAGACCTGGTGATTGGCTAGGAACTTCTTATTGCACGTTTCACAAAATAATGAATGCCAGCAAGGATTGAGCCAATAATAATCCCGAAACAAGCCGAGAGTAAAGAATCGGCGCACCATAAAAGAAAGCCGTTCGTGATTGAGTGAGTGAGAAGGTGTAGGGTATCTGCAAAAAATGGCAGACCCACGTTTGCAAGGTTTACGATAAGAAGATGCCCGCCTACCCAGAGCATGGCAGCAACGCCAATAACAGTGAGGGCAGTAAACACCTTAGGCATGAGTTTTACCAGACCGATTCCAAACTCTTGGAGAAAACGACTCGCCTTGCGCGATCCCAGCTCTGCAATCCATCGACCAGCATCATCGAGCTTGATAAGTAGTCCTACAGATCCGTACACCAAAAGCGTCATCAGGATTGCAACGATAACTAGCATCGCAAGCCTCATCCACCAAATCTCTGATTCCAGGGCATCCACTGAGATAAGCATAATCTCAACTGAAAGAACGAAGTCGGTCGTAGCGGCTCCTTGAACTATTGACTTTTCATCTTTGGGGGACCTATCAACAACGTTTTGGGCTTCTTCGACGGGGATGCTTTTGTGCTGGATCCGATGAATAATCTTTTCGGCGCCTTCGTAGACAAGGTAACAACCTCCAACAATAAGCGCCCAAGGGAAAACCCATGGGGCTATGGCTGAAAGCAACATAATTGCAATAATGATTATCCCTTTGTTGATAAGGGAACGCTTCGCAATGGATGCAACAATAGGCAGTTCGCGTGCCGGAGAGATGCCTTGCACATATTGAGGTGTTACTGCGGCGTCATCGATTACGACAGCCGCAGATTTGGAAGCAGCTTTTCCTGCGCCTGCGACAATGTCGTCCGCGCTGGCAGCCGCAGCTTTTGCAAGGACGGCAATATCATCAAGAAAGGCAAAGAATGAGCTCATTGATAACCTACCTTCCTCGAATAGTTGCCAGCCAGTAGCTTTCTGCGGATTTATAAGAACTCAGTTTATCAGGTATGCTTGCCGTCCTATTTTGCTAAATCAGGGATACACGAGCTTTACTAAGTATTGCCTATTTACGGAATTTCGGTTTGGGCTTAATCGCGCTTCGTAATTACTTTTGAGTATGCAGGGGCAACGTGCTACACTTTGCTCTCAATTTGGGTAGGATTGGTTGGTGCGATGTATCGTGCAGGGCAGAATAGCAAATAATAGGGGCTTCACTTTAGCCGAGCTATTGATAGTGGTGGCTATTATCAGCGTCCTTACCGCAATTGCCGTGCCAATTTTTTTGTCGGCGACGGCGCAAGCTGAAGAGACGCAAGCCATTGCCGACTGCCGTACTTCTGTATCTGCCGCAACAGCTATTGCCCTGACAGAAGGACCTGAAAAGGCAACTACACAAAAGGTTAAATCGTATGCCAACGTCAGTGGAACGGTCAACGAGCTTGCCGTTGATAAAAACGGCTTTGTTTCGCAACTTGTTTACACGTCAACAAGAAATGTTACCGTCACCTATCCTGGCTATGCACTAGAGAGAGGAGGCGGCTCGATAGGCGATAAGCCTGGCGATACTATGTCTTCCGTTCATGTTTTTAATCCGGCAACTAATTCGTACGTAGAGGTGTCTGTAAAAGGAACTGGTGTTGGCGCTAAGAATTCCGACATTCAGAAAAAGCTTATCTACTATGAAGGAAGCGATAAATATGAGGCAGGATATTATTATATAAACGCCGCGCAATACAGTTCGTCAATCGATGACATGGATGCCTACATCGATAAGATTGTTGGATGGAGCAAGAACAATTTCATCAAAATTGACACGGATGCAGACATTCAAGAATACAATCCCTCAAAAGAGATTAAGTCTACGACAAACAAGAAAGAGAACAACTCTTCTGTGGTACGAGGGCAGTTTTACTACATAGACTTCCAGTGGGACGATGTCGATGGTCCTGTTTTGGCCTTGTTTACTGGTGGTACCGAAGATACCTGGTGGCGCGGGGATATGACAGATGATTCAAAGTGGCAAACCAACAGAAATATCTGGACGGTTGTGGAGAATAGCTAGCTTGTTTGGCGGGTGCGATTGCAAAAGATTACTATTCCCCAACCATCAAAAGAAACCCCCGGATTAATACGCCGAGGGTTTCTGTTTAGCCCACGTTGGGCAGGGTAACAAGCTTGTTTGAGAAGCGCCCGAAATCAGCCTGCGGCCCATCCGCCGTCGACAAGGAGAACGTCTCCATTAACATAGCTTGAGTCGTCGCTTGCAAGGAAGAGTGCAGCAGCAGCAATTTGCTCAGGAGTGCCTGGCTCAGGAGCGGTAGCCATTACTTTTTGTACACGACCATAGCCGTTCATGTTTGGCTGGCCCATAGAGGCGCCAATCTCTGTAGCGATTCCTCCGGGTGCGATGGCGTTGCAGCGTATTCCATCGGGTTGATACATAAACGCAGTATTCTTCGTAAGAGAAAGAACTGCTGCTTTCGTAGCGCAATAAATTGCTCCTGCGCACGAACGCATGCCACCAAGCGAGGCTACGTTGATGATAGTGCCGCCGTTGCCTTGCGCAAGAAATGTTTGAACCGCTTTACGCATGGCATACATAGGGCCATACACATTGACCGCAAAAACTTGGTCAATCTTTTCATTGGTGATGTCTCCAATGGGGCTCATGTCATCCATGATCCCGGCATTGTTAACCAAAATATCTAGTTTGCCAAATTGCTTCGCAGCCTCGTCAATTGCTGCTTCAATATCTTGCTGGCTACTGATGTCCGCCTTAAAGGGCACAACAGTACCCGGAGCGTCTTTGAGCGCCGCAGCAAGTTCTTCGAGGCGTTCCATGCGTCGTGCTACAGCAAGTACGTTTGCTCCTTCTTGAGCAAACAGCTCGACCATGGCTTTTCCCATTCCTGAAGATGCGCCGGTAATAAGGACTGATTTTTCTTTGAGTTTCATTGTCTTGCCTCCTTGACTAAAACAGTGTCGATGTCCATTCTGCTTATCGTTTGCAGGTGACGTGTTTATGTGTGCAGCTAGCTTTTTCATAGGAGAGGCCAGCTTTAGTGTGCTGCGAGTGTCACCGGACAAACGCATCCTAGCATGCATTCGCCAGCTTCACCCTAGCCCAAAGTAGTATCACTCGGCAGGAGGCTTATCATTGTGGTGATTGGCGCCCTCAAAGAAGGCAAAGGTGCCTACTGGTCAGAGCACATGCAGAGCCCATAACTGTTTTCCCGGTCAGTTTTTGTGGCGCAGCTAAGGGATGCAAGACTTTCATTTGCTAAAGTGAAGTTCGCTGTTTGGTGAGTTCGGGAGGGCAGCTTTGGGCACCTCAGTAAAAAAGAAGTAGCTTTGTATTATTGCACGGAGCGATTTGAGCTTGTTCGGCTTGAAAACTGTTCAAGGAACTACAAGATGTACAGCTATACTTCGGTTTATACCATAGGTTATGTTTGATACCACCCAGCAAGCTTTATCATGCATGTTTTAGCGTCTAGCAAGCCTTTGCTACTGCTGAGAGGGAATAAGTCGCACTATAGAAATAAGCTGCTAAGCATCTCCCGCTGCACTGACCGATGGGGGAGATTCTCCTTTTATCCGTGCATTCTTTTGCGCACTACAAGACCTGTAGCGGTGCTTAAGATGCAGATAATTGAAAGCATCAAAATGCTCGCAGTACTGTTGTCTCCAGCATTGGCGAGCTTTCCAGGAGTGTCGGTCTTCTTGCTCTTTTCGTATACGGCAGTGACCTCAATGTCTTGCGTGATGCGGTCAATGTTTTTATCCCATCCTACAAGGGTGTAACCTTCACGCGGCGCTACCGTTGGCGCTACAGCCCCTAATCCAGAATCCACGAGCTGGGTTTCTAAGACGGTACCGTCATAATCGAGGAAGGTTACGGAATAAAAAGGCACGTAGAAATCAGCGCTTGAGTTCGCAAACAATTCTGACCCAAGTGCATCTGTGTACCCCGAATACGATTCATAGTTCGAGTTAGCTACCCAAGTGTTTGGCATAACGAAGAAGCCATTCGCAAAAGAAACATTGGCTTCAGACAAGGCAACCATCGACGCTCGGGGAAATGAAAGTTCACTTATATATCCACCTTGGCCGTCATGAGACATCGCGACAGTAATGGATTGCTGAGAGAAAACATTTCTGTACGTTAGAGAGGTTGTGCCAAATCCAACTATGGGTTCGAAGAATTGGTTGCCATAGCATAAAAGCTCTGAGAGAATATCACATCCTGTTAAATCAAAGAAACTGAGACGATTGTTCACGAAGTAGAGGCGTTCCAGATTGCTGCATCCCGTTACCTTCAGAGAGGAAAGGGCGTTATCGCTGCAGTTAAGGATGCCAAGGGATTTTTTGCCCGACACGTCAAGAGAAGTGAGTAGGTTATCGCCGCAATCGAAATATTTGAGAGAATCAGCTTCTGATACGTCAAGCTCGCTTAGCATATTGCTGTGACAAGTAAAGTAATCAAGCGAAGTGCAGCCGGTCAAATCAAGAGTAGTAAGACGGTTGAGACTGCACATGAGAGTTTGAAGAGAGTTGAGCCCTCGCACATTGAGAGTAGTAAGTTGGTTGTTTTCGCATCCTATCATTTCGAGATTTGTATTGGCAGAAAGGTCAAGAGTAGTGAGGTTATTTTCGTAACAGAAGAGAAGTGAAAGATTAGCAAGTCGAGAAAGGTCAAGACTAGAAATACGATTTTCGGAACAGCTAAGACTTGTGAGCTTAACAAGGTCTGAAAGATTATCGAGGCTGGTGATCTTGTTGCCCGAACAAGCGAGAGTATTGAGTTCAGGAAGATTCGCGCAATCTAAGGCGGTGAGGTTGTTTGATCTGCAGTCAAGGTCAATCAGGTTGATGCAACCCGAAACATTAAGGGAACCGAGGGCATTATCGCTGCATATGAGCGCTTTGAGGTTAGTATTTCCCGAGACGTCGAGGGATACAAAATTGACGCATCCCGTAATAGAGACAATGGTGAGATTGTCGCATCCCGTAATAGAGACATTGGTGAGATTGGGGTTGGGATCTGCGGTAAGGCTTTGAAGAGTAGCATTGTTGGCAATCTCAATTCCAGCAACCATGTACGTGTCGCCAGAATGAGTTATTGTAGCCGGAATAGCAACAACTCCCTTAGAAACGTCAATGACTTTTACCCATCCTGGCCTGCCCCCATTTTCTGTACCAACCAAAATGTTAGTTTCTAAGCTGCGATCGCTTGGATTGCAGGAGGTCTGTAGCCAAGCGAGCTATGGGGTCGTTCGTAGTTATAGTAGCGTATCCATTG
>JBMNSJ010000045.1:0-17343 GCA_050945135.1 Raoultibacter sp. | reverse complement strand
TTGCGCAACAATGGCGTCGACGGTAACCGGTCGATCCGTTCACTTATCTTCATGCTGCCCCTCCCAGAGCGAATACTTTGAAGCATAAATAATATCCCTAAATCAAGGTATTGATATCCAGTTTCAAACTAACGGCGTTTTTTAACTGGATATGTACCAAGCAGGGCACATATTGCACGAGCCTCGATGTGTCCGCGTCTGCGCGGCTTAGCTTTTGCTTTGCCTCTCCCAACTATATTGGGCGAATTGCTTCTCCTGTGGCACGAAAGTGTCTTCGCTTGCAAAATCTGGGGCTTCGAGCCACCTGCGCAAGTCCTGTGCAAGAGTAACGCCTGGTCAGACTTGACCACCTTTTGCCCAAGCTCAAAGAATTCATCAGGAGGGCCCAGAATCTACAAGCGAAGCGCTTTTTCTTCCAAAAATCATGCAAACAAGCCAAGGTAGCACTATTTTCTGCAAGTCAAAGAAAGTCGCACGAGCAATCTAGCCCTTCAACGCGAAAGGCCGAGAATACTCCCGGCCTTTCTCATGCTCGCTGCATCAGAGCATTAAGACTTGTTTTCGCCTGGACTCTGAGGTTCTTCGGTCTGCGAGACATCACTCGGGGCTTGTGACTCTTCGCTAGGCCTTGCCTCATCTGCGGCTTGAGGAATCTCTGCTTGCGTATCGGCACCTTCGTTTGTGTGGGAAGGAGAATCTGTTGCCGCCGCCTGCTCTATGGGTGGTTGGTGGACGCCTTCAGAGGAAGGTGTTTGCACAGGCGGGGTTTGGGCAGGAGCTACCTGCACGGGTGGAGCTTGTTGTGGCGCCTGTGGCTGGGGGTAGGTTTGCCCGGGATAAGCTTGTGTGGGCGGAACCTGCGCGCCTTGCGGTGCTTGTGTATACGAATGAGCTCCCTGAGGGGTTTGCTGGTAGTATTGAGCACCAGCCTGGGGAGCGGGATATGCTTGTGATACCTCAAAGGGCATGGGATCATCTTGGCCACGCCAATTTGGAACATCAAACTGTTGGGTCCAGTAGCCTAAAGCACGAATGCTCATTGTGCTTACCCACATCATGACGACCATTTCGAGATAATATACAACAAAGAAGAGAAAGAGAACGATACCGCTCGTAGCTAAGTCTGCGATAGTTGAAGATACCGTGGCTGAGCCATAGAAGATACTATAAAAGCTTGCGAGACTCACGCCAAAAACAAGAGTTACCAGCGTTGATACCACCTGAATGATGATGCCGATAATAATACTTAATAGCAAAACCATTCCGAATATTTTGACAATTCCGAAGAAGTCTTTGCGCAGCATCTTCCAAATTTTCTTTAGTTGAAAACCAGCAGATAGTCGCCCATAAATACTTATTCGCATATAGCCTACCCACAAGAAGAAGACTGATGCAAGGCCGAGGATCCCAACTAAAATCGCGAGGATGCCCCCCACGAGAAGGAATACTCCAACAGCACCTATCGAAGACGAATCTCCGAGAGCTGCAGCAGCAATCCCACCACCGAAAGCAAAAAGCATGATAAGGGATAGAATTCCAAGAACGATACCGAAAACCAATCCAAGAACCAGAATAAAGAAACCGCGGCTATAGAGTTTTCCATCTTCATTGCCAAAAATATGTTTAGGCATTGGTCCCTGTATTCGCCAGGCAATATCGCGAGCCCAACCATACAAATAACCAAAGACAACAATCTGCCCAAAAATAGGTATGAGTGAAATCAGCGCAAGGAGAAACATTTTTCCAACCCAGCCAGGGCTGTTCTTTATGTCGTTCCAGGCTGCCGAGTAATAACTAATTTGCATGCATCCAACCTCCATAGGTCTAATTTGTTGCACACCCATCTGCAACTATACAGAAAAATGAGGAGGCATAAGCCTCCTCATTTGAATCGTTTCCAAGGCGTAATTAGAACAACTACACCTCTGCATGTGAAACCAGATTACTTCAAGGTTACAGCAGCGCCAGCCTCTTCGAGTTTAGCCTTAAGCTCTTCAGCCTTGTCTTTAGCAACACCTTCCTGAACAGGAGCAGGAGCGCCCTCAACGAGCTCTTTAGCCTCTTTAAGACCAAGACCGGTGATCTCACGAACAGTCTTGATAACAGCAATCTTGTTGTCGCCAAAGCCTTCGAGAACAACGTCGAAATCGCTCTTCTCTTCAGCAGCGCCAGCATCTCCACCAGCAGCAGGTGCAGCAGCAACTGCAACAGGAGCAGCAGCAGATACGCCGAATACTTCCTCAAGTTCCTTAACGAGCTCAGAAAGCTCGAGAGCAGGCATTGCTTTTAATGCTTCTACAATTTCTTCACGAGTAACAGCCATTATTGACTCCTTTTCATAGTTCTGCCATTTCTTTTGGCAGTAGTAATTAACGTTTAAGCGGCTTTTTATGCCGCCATCAAGCAGCTACTAAGCTGCAGGTTTTTGTTCTCCGATTTGAGAAACACAACGTGCAAAAGCTTCCATTGGTCCATTGAGAACACGAACAATCTGAGACATCGGATTGTTGATTGTACCGAGAAGTTTGGCGATAAGCTCTTCGCGAGATGGCAGAGAAGCAACCGCTTCAACTTGCGCCACATCGAGAAACGCGCCGTCCATCATGCCGCCCTTAATGGCGAGATTATCGTTACCCTTCGCGAAATCTTTAAGAGCTTTCGCAGAAGCAACAGGATCTTCACCAGCAAAAACGAATGCAGAAGGACCTTCAAGAATTGCATCGAGGTTTGGTAAATCCATCTCTGCCAAAGCAAGATGCATGAGAGTGTTTTTGTACACCTTCATGGATGCATCTGCCTCGCGAATTTGAGATCTAAGAACCTGGATTTCTTTTACAGAAAGTCCGCGATAGTCGACAACCCAAAGAGCCCCAATTCCTTCAAGGTCTTCTTTGATCTTTGCTACCGTTTCTTGGTTATGAACGTTTGGCATCGTACACCTCCTTTTCAAAAGTTTCTGGTTCCGCCCCGACAGGTCAGGGAAGGGCCCTACGCTTTCGAAAAAGAAAGCGACCCCCGCTCAACAAAGACGCAGGGGTCGCAACACCAATCAAGTATTACAGACCACCTCGGCAGGCCGCTTTCGCGATTAAACCTTTCGGTACCGGCTGTCTTGGGCAGCGGAACTATTTACATAGCCTGTTCATTCTAAGCAAAACACAAGTGATGTCAAGCAATCTCAAAAAGAAAAGCTTTCATCCGCACATTGTACTAACTCTGGTTTGAAGAACCACTCTCCTCAGTAGTGTTCTTTGTCTCATCGCCTGCCTTTTCGCTTGACGCTTCAGCAGATTTTCCTTCTTCTGCTCCTTCAGAAATTGTAGGAGCGTTAGCGGCATCTCCCGACACAGGGAAATCCGAGGTAATCTTTTGAGCGACGCTAATTGGATCAGACTCTAGATAGGTAAAGGTAATTCTATCGCCTACGCCATAACCAACAACGTTAAGCAATCCTGGCAAAACGAAGTCGTAAACCGTGCTGTCACCTTCAAGACGTACATAGAAGTGCGTGTTGCCATCAATCACCGCCTGGGCCATGGTGGCAATTACTCCATCGACTGTTGAGAACACCGCGCCTTCTGCGTTTTCATCAACTACGCCGTTGGTTGCCAAGAGACGAACATAAGTCTCTTGCGTGCCTGCAACGGTATCTCCTACAGCTACGTTCTGATAACGCTGGATATCGAGCATCGCAAACATTTTTACCAAGCCCGCATCGTCTTTCAGCGCCATGAAGTATGTTGGCTGACCATCGATATTGATTAATATCGGGAAGGTGGCGTTATATCTCAAGTGCTGAACCTGTCCCTCTGCTGAGCTCATCGCAGAATCTTCTGTTGCACCTGATACGGAATAGAAATGCGATTCAGCCGTACGCTGATTTACCAGCACAAAGCCTACGATAGAGTTATCTGCAGTTGCGGATGTAACGCCGGAATACATCCAGACATCATCATCTTTTGCAATGTAGTTATACCCGAGCTGGCCATTGGTTCCAGGAGTTGTTTGGACAACACTCGATTGTCCGAGCCACGAGTTAAGCCATCCACTTGAATAGGCGCCACTCCAGTTATACTGCGCAACTAAGAGCTCTGCCGGATAGACGCGGTCTACCCATTGGGGGCACTCTTCAACAGGGATATCGATGGTCTCTCCTGAAGCAGCATCACAAAGCACCACGCGAGAAATTGTTTGACCACCAAATAGACCAATTGTGAATTCCTTGACAGGACAAATCCACCACGGATTTCCTTCGTCATCAATCTCGAAAGACTTCTGTTCAAACATGTAGAAAGGATAGCTGAGCTGTACATGACGATCGATATTTCGCACGAGAGGCTCTGACTCCGAGTAATGAATAGCCTTGTCTCCCAGGCGCACAATTTCGGTATCCTGCGAGGTCATGTTAACTAAAGCATATGCCGGTATGCCAGCCTCACGGTTTGCCCACCACTTAAAGATGTCTGCATAACCCAAGGGGCTTACCCTTACCGGCGCTTCCTTATAATTTATCTGACTATAAAGGTCGGATATCTCAAACTGACTTACATATTCAGGGATTGAACCCATTGCACGATTGCCAAGCAAAGCAGCAGAATCGTGGTCGATAATAGGAATTTCATTGTAGTCAACCTCTTTGATATCTTCGGCAAAGTCCAAGGTGTCGGTTTCTAGGATGGTTGCATACTTCTCTGCGTTTCCTGGAAAGAAGGCGGCTGAAGCAATCGCGCCAACCACGCCAAGAGCCACCACAAAAACTGGAACATAGGATAGCCATTTAAACGTTTTTGCCTTGCTATCACTTTGCGTAACCTTTGCGCTTCCTTTTTTGTACGCCTGCGAGCGAGCCCACAAGACCAAAAATATAGGCAACAAAATGAAGATGGTAATGAAATACCAAAAGTCAACACTATGAATATTGATAGGCGGATGGAACCACCAGTAGCAAAACAAACCTATGAGTATAAGCACTATAGCAAGGATAATGAGGGCGCGTTTTCCCCACGAGGCCATCTGCTCAGAAAAGTTAAATTCTCTTCCCACGGGAGGACGCCTTGCTCCTCCCCCTGCTGAACCGGCACTTCCTTCGTCGGAATCGTAGCCTGTCTCCTTAGCACCAAAAGGATTATCTCCTCGCTCAAAATCAACACCGGATTGCTTAAGAGCATCAAGCAAGGAATCTATTCCTGAATTCTGTTTAGCCACAATGAAACCTCTCCTCAAATGCATACAAAAGTGATTCGGCTCATTGTATCGTAGATTAACCTGAACGCTTGTAAGTTAACGGATTTCTTCGTAACTATATGTTGTCTTTTGACTAGCTTACGTTTGCAACGATTACTTGTGCTTTACGACGCAAGCTTCCCTTTCCGTTCTCGGCATCAAACTTCATACGCTCCGCCAAAGCTTCTTTAGCTGAGGGAGCAATTTTCCCGAGCGAGAACTCTGTTATAGCTACGAGCATATCTGAGAACTCCAAATCACCGTGATAGCATTGGATTCCCTCATCAATCAGAGGCCATAACTTTTCAGAGCGCGTAGGAGTAGTTGCCGCAAATTTGCAGATGAAACGCATAGCCGCAAGACGTACAGGGCCGCTATCCTCATCGAATAAGGCAGTTTCTGCGCCAGGGATGGCTTTCTCGACCGCACGCGAGTCAACGCTAATGCACGCAGTCAAAACATCGAGGGACTCCCATCGTGTTTGCGCTTCTGGGCGGTTAAGGGCATCCACAAATGACGAAGCATGCTCGATTAATAAGGCAGGATTCTCTTTTGCAACTATACCGAGAGCCGAAGCAGAAACTTGACGTACGCGGCGCGATGCGCCTGAAAGATTTTCAATCAACTCGTTGAGAACTTTGGTATCTTGTAAAGCCTTTTCGGCCAATTCACTTTTATCTAAAACCGTCTCACTCACTAAATCATCTCTCCGTTTCTGACCTGTATGGTACTCTGCGATAGCATGGTATTCATCCGTGTTGTCGCGTGCTCACGAGATGCCATGTGGATAATTACAGAATTATCCACCAGTATTATACTTCTTCGAGCTGCGACTTTCTTTTTCAAGCGCAGAATCACCACTTTCGAAATGGGAAGATACCCATCGAGGGGCAATAAGAAATGAGAGCCTTATATTTCGAAGAATGTGTGCGATTACCCGCGAAAGCTATGCGTTGAAATCTGAGAGCTCGAGATTGAGCTCGTTACATAAGAGGATGAATTCATCAGCACTTATTTTTCTTGTGCCTGCTAAGGAGCGGCGCAGGAGCTCATCGTCTAGACCAATTCGTCTTCCAAGTTCGGCTTTCGAGATTCCGATCTTTTTAACTCGCGCAGCTATGATTTTATATGCCTGCATAACACCCCTTGAATCTATGTTTTGTAGACTTTCATTAAAAGTATATCTACATTTCGTAGATTTGCAAGCTCGACATGGGCTTATCTATGTTTTGTAGACCTATCCCATTATTTTGTGTATACTTTTCCTACAAATCATAGGAGTCTGCATGAATACCAAGGAATTTATCGGTCAACGCATAAGTTATCTAAGAACAAAGAAGCTCAAGATTAGTGGCAATGAGCTGGGGCGGCTTTTAGAGCCCAACATTTCTGGCAAAACGATTAGCTCGTGGGAAACTGGAAGAACTAGTCCCGACCATGCATCTCTTATACAGCTTAGTGCCATATTCGATGTTCCAATTACAGAGTTTTACCCACTCGATCCTTTAGCCGAATATGGATTCTCCTCCGAAGTTGCCTACGTTAATACTCCCCTTTTTGGTTCGATTGCTGCAGGTAAACCACTTGCGGTAATCCCCGTTGAAGACACCCACCCTATCCCGCTCGAAATGCACCAAAAGTATCCGAACGCTTTCCTCCTGCGCGTTGAGGGCGAATCAATGAACAAGGTTTTACCCAACAAATCTTTTGCGCTAATCGACCCCGATCAAATCGATCCAGCCAATGAAGCAGTGTATGCGTTCTGCATCAATGACCAAGATGCCACCATCAAGCGCGTTCGGAAGTTGCCTGACGGCTTCGAGATGATTCCCGATTCACACGATTCTTCATTCAAGCCCATCAGCTACTCAAGCCAACAAGAAACGCCCGACAATATTACTATCATCGGGCGCGTTGTATGGATGATGCTTCCTTTTGATTGGGTTCTTTAGGCTTTTGCCAAACCGCGTAAAACGTACTGCAAGATACCACCGTTATAGTAATAATGCCCTTCTGTTGGCGTATCAATACGCACAAGTGCTGTGAAGCCTATGGTTTCGCCGTCAGCCTTCTCGGCAGTAACCGCCACAGAACTCGGATTCGGAAGACCAGCAGAAAAATCGCACTCTTCGATACTGAAGACTTCAGAACCATCGAGACCGAGCACTTCAGCGTTTTCTCCCTCTGCAAACTGCAAGGGCAAAATTCCCATACCGATTAGATTTGAACGATGAATGCGCTCGAAACTCTCCGCGAAGACCGCCCGAACCCCCTGAAGAAGAGGTCCTTTTGCAGCCCAGTCTCGTGAAGAGCCGCTGCCATACATCTTGCCAGCTAGTACTACAAGCGGTGTCTCATCTTTTGCGTATGACTGCGAAGCATCGAATACGCTCGTAAGTTCGTTTGAGCTAAAGTCATAGGTCCAACATCCCTTACGACCCTCAGCAAGCTTGTTCTGGAGTTTTACGTTTGCGAAGGTTCCCCGCATCATAACCTCGTGGTTGCCCCTGCGCGCGCCATAGGTATTGAAATCCTGAGGCTCAACATTACGCTCAGACAGATAGCGAGCTGCAGGTGAGTCAGCTGCGATTGAGCCAGCTGGACTGATATGGTCTGTTGTGATGAAATCGCCGACATTAACTAAAACTCGCGCACGCTCTATCGCCTTAGGAGCAACAGGCTCTTTCTTCATGCCCTCAAAATAAGGAGCACGTCTCACGTAAGTCGAATCCTTATCCCAGGCAAACGTATCGCTAGCTGATACTTCAATAGCCTGCCATGCTTCATCTCCTGAATAGAGAGTCTTTCTTCCTTCATTGAAAATCTCTGGCGTATTGTAGGTAGTAAGAGCTGTAGCAATTTCCTCGTCACTTGGCCAGATATCGCGTAGGTAAACCTCAGAGCCTTGTGCGTCAAAGCCAAGAGCAGTGTTCTCAAAATCGAAGTCGAGTGTTCCAGCCAAAGCATAAGCAACAACAATTGCAGGTTGCGCCAGATAGTTTTGCGAAACATCAGGCGAGATACGTCCCTCAAAGTTTCGATTACCCGAAAGGACGCTGGCAAGCTCGATTTCCGATGAGACCTTTTGCATTGCTGGCAAAATAGGACCAGAATTGCCGATGCAGCTCATGCAGCCAAATCCGCAGTTGTAAAAACCGAGCGCCTCAAGACCATCAAGCAACCCAGCCTTTTCTAGCAAGAGTTCGGTGGCATGGCTTCCTGGTGCCAAGATTGTTTTTACCCAAGGTTTCGACTTCAAGTTCTTTTCGGCAGCTTTCTTTGCAATAAGCCCCGAAGCTATCATCATTGCAGGATCAGTAGCGGTGGTGCAGCTAGTAATAGCAGCGATGGCAATAGCACCATGTGTTAACTCGTTGCTGCTGCCTCCCACCTCAACTTCCACCTTGTCAGCAAGAGAGAGCTTGCGAGTATCGCAGATTTTCTTAAACGCGTCCTGCGCGCTTTCGAAACCGATACGATCGTGGGGTCGTGCAGGGCCCGAAATGTTTCGTGTCACCGCCGAAAGATCAAGAGTAATAACCTCAGAATACGTGCGCGATACCGAAGGATCGTTCCAAAAGCCCTGCGCCTTCGCATATGCCTCGACAAGAGCAACTTGATCTTCGCTTCTTCCTGTAAGAGTCAAATAATCAAGTGTTTGCTGATCGACCGGGAACAATGTGCAGGTGCAGCCATATTCTGGCGTCATATTTGCGATGCAGGCACGCTGAGTTGCGGTCAATGCTTCAAGGCCTGGCCCATAGCATTCCACAAAGGCACCAACGACACCTTTCTCACGAAGAATTTGCGCGAAAACCAAGGCAAGATCCATAGCTGAGACACCTGGCCGCAAAGAACCAGTAAGCTCGACGCCGATTACGCGGGGAACAAGCGTGGTGATTGGCTGACCAAGCGCCGCAGCTTCAGCTTCAATTCCGCCAACTCCCCAGCTCAGAACCCCAATACCATTAGCAGTGGTAGTATGCGAGTCGGTGCCGACAACAGTGTCGAAATACACGACGGGAGCAGCATCTCGTTCAGAAGTCATCGCTACTTGCGCGAATTCTTCGACATTAATCTGATGACAGATACCCATCCCCGGCGGAACAATACGTACGTTTTCAAAAGAATTCTGCGACCACTTCAAAAAAGTGTAGCGCTCCTCGTTGCGTTCGTACTCAAGTTTTTGATTTGCAGCGAAAGCAGTTTTACAGCCTGCCTCCTCAGCAATAACCGAATGGTCAATTACGAGATCGCAAGGTATCTGCGGGTTTACTTTTGCTGGGTCTCCCCCCAAATCCATCATCGCTTCGCGCATAACCGCAAAGTCGACAAAAACTGGAACACCCGTGAAATCCTGAAGCAATACGCGGGCGGGACTATACTCAATCTCGCTTCCCACCTCACCAGCACGTCCAGCATCTACTATACGCTGGGCCGCCTCTCGCGCACTCTGTTCATTCGGCGCGTTGCGCAAAGCATTTTCCAAAAGAACCGTCAAAGAATACGGGAGTTCTTCAGCTCCCTCAATACTCTTAACGGGATAATAGGTATATTCTGTTTCCCCAACCTGCAGCTGAGCCTGCAGGCTCTCGTCCTGTGTTGTCATATACTAGTTCCTTCCATTTTTATGCAAATGACCCGCTTGTCCAAGTAAAACAGCGAGAGCCCTTAGGGTGATTCAAATTGCCGTGAAAGACCGAGGAAGCGTACGCTGTACGCGACGAGGGCTTGGAGCGACAAGATGAAACGCCATAAGGGGTCGCAGCGTCACGTACTAACTAAAGAATTTTCAATTCTTGAATTAGTGCCTCGGTGTATTCAGTGGTGCTTACCGGAGGAAGATCTGATCCCGTTGCACGACGAATATCGTAGGTAACCTTTTCGCCCTTTGCATACACGTTTTTAATTGCAGTACGAATCTTGTTAGCCTTTTCGTCTTCACCCAAATGATTGAGCATCATAGCAGCAGACAAAATTTGAGCCGTTGGGTTAGTGCGATTCTTTCCTGCATGCTTTGGCGCAGAACCATGAACCGGCTCAAACACCGCATACTCTTCACCAATGTTGGCTCCAGGTGCAAGACCGAGACCTCCAACAAGTCCAGCGCAAAGGTCACTCGCAATGTCGCCGTAAAGATTGGGGAATACGATGACATCAAACTGGCTAGGATCAATAACCATATTCATACAGAACGCGTCGATAATGCGATCATCAAACTCGATTTTTCCCTCATATGCTTTTGCCGTATCTTGAGCAGTATGCAAAAAGAGACCGTCAGAATACTTCATAATATTCGCCTTATGAGCTGCGGTTACCTTTTTACGATTGTGTGCAACCGCATAATCGCAGGCATACTTCACGATACGCTCTGATGCGCTAATAGAAATTGGCTTGATAGAAATTCCTGAGTCAGGACGAATCGTGCCCGCGCCTTTCGCAGCGCAGAACTCGATAAGCTCTTTCGCCTCAGCACTTCCCTCTTCAAACTCGATGCCGGCATAAAGATCTTCAGTGTTCTCACGAACGATAACCAGATCCACATCATCATAGCGAGCACCTGCACCAGGAATAGAAAGAACAGGACGTAGACACGCGAAAAGATTCAGGCTCTTGCGAAGCGCCACGTTGACACTTCTGAAACCTGTTCCTACCGGAGTAGTTATTGGCCCCTTAATTGCGACCTTATTCTTTTTAATTGTTTCAAGCGTTTCATCAGGCAAGGGAGTACCGTACTTCTCCATCACTCCTTCGCCAGCCTCAGCGATTTCCCACTCAATTTCTGCTCCGCTCGCTTCAACAACCTGCCTCATTGAAGTGGTGGTTTCGAGCCCGATTCCGTCTCCGGGGATGAGTGTAACTACGTGTTTTGCCATGTTCTTCTCCTTTATATATTGCAACGGACCACCAGTCAGTCCATTTAGCATCAAATTGTAGCGGTGAGCTTCGGAAATGGAAGGCCTCTGTGCCCTATCCCGACAAGCGTTATGCGCGACGATTAGTATACTATAATGAGTTTATGGATCAGCAAACGCAACATAAGCTCGCAGAATCTCTAACTGCCGATACGACAGACATCATCCCTTATCTTCCCTATCTCTTACAAGATTTTTGGGAACTCGGTAGCTCTCCCGGTGATATGGCTGCGCTTGTAAAAAAATATATCGATACAAATATTCACAAACGTTTTCTCGACCTCGGTTGTGGCAAGGGCGCTGTAGGTATAACTCTTGTTGAAGAATTCGGTGTCCAAGTAACAGGCATTGATATCATTCACGAGTTCATCGAAGAAGCTCGCAGTAAGGCTCAAGAACATGGTGTCTCCGAGCTCACGAGTTTCGAGACAGGTGATATTACTGAAACTGTTAAAACCAAGCGGGGCTACGACTGCGTAATATTTGGTGCAGTCGGCACCGTCCTTGGAAATCCAGCAGAGCTTCTTCCACAGCTCGCTCAGACTATTAAGCAAGGCGGCTACATCCTGCTTGATGATGCCTATATCGAAGAAAACGCAACAAAGATTGAAGTTCATGCGGACACCGACTATCTCCCTCTTTCATCCTGGGAGAAAGAATTTGAACATGCTGAGCTTGAGGTCGTTGCAAGAATCACAAATGATGACACAACACACGATATCAAAGAGGACTATGACGAGGAGTTTTCCTGGATTGAAGCACGCGCGAACGAACTCGCCGAACAGTATCCTCAGCATAAAGAAATGTTTGACCACTACGTCATAAACCAACGCAATGAGTACGATGACCTTCTTGGCGATGTCGTTGGTGCGACCTGGCTTCTTCGTAAGCGGTAATGTACAAAGGAGGAGAATTTGAATATTCGCAAAGCTAGCATTGAAGACCTCGATCTCTTAATTAGAGTCCGTTTCGACTACCTCACGAAATCCGGTGGTCCTCTTTCCGAAGCAGAACGTGAAAGCCTTACAGAATATATGATTCCTTACTTTGAGCAGCATCTTGAGGATGACACCTTCATCGCAATCTTCGCAGAGGAGGAAGATGTAATTGCGGCAGTTGCTTTTCTTGCTTTATCGGATATGCCTGCAAGCCCCTCTTTTCCAACCGGAAAGATTGGTACCGTACTCAACGTACTTACCTATGAAGACTTCCGCAGAAAAGGTCTTGCATCGCAGGTTATCGAGAGAATTCTTACAGAAGCGCGCGCCCAAAACGTGAGAACAGTGCGTCTTTCGGCAACAAAAATGGGTGAACCTCTTTACCAAAAGATTGGCTTCACCAATGCAGAGCATCAAGCAATGACTATCTCTCTCCCGGCTTAGACTGTAATCGACTCCTGATATTTCCCACACTGCTATTGGAGTCAGCCTACATTAGCCAATTTGCCAGTTTTTTGGTACAAAATTCGTTTCGCTTGCAAAGCATCCGCACGCTTTTACATGTCAGCAAGCTCCGACCTGGTATGTTTTGAAAGCAGCTCACTTCATATCTTGCTCAAAAAGCCGTACGTGTCCAAGAATTTGCAAGCGGAACGTGTTTTGTGCCTATACATCCGAAATGTAAGCTACCGTAATATATGCTGCCTGCGTTTAGCGGTGCCTCCAGCCCTAATTGCGTTGCCAAGATAGAGAAGACAGCTACTCAGTGCTGCCACACATAGAGCGGAGCTGATATACATTAATAGACTGAGCTAGCTTGAAGCTGGAGAGCCCGATTAAGACAGACACCAATACTTATTCCCTGCGGAATGTTTGCTTTAGACCTTAGCGTTTAAGAATGCGGGAAATGAAACTGATTGACTGAAGCCTTTTGAATACATCTCAGCTAAGCTGAAAACAAAAATACCCTCTATGAGCACGACGCCCTTATCTCCCACGGACTACACCGCAGTACTTCCGGCGAAGAGAGGCTTAACTACCGAGTTCGGAATGGAATCGGGTGATCCCTCTCTCTATGGTCGCGCTCATAGAAGGTATTCTTCTATGAAGGTTCTTCAGTTCTCAAGGTTGTGCACCCTGAAGGTTACATAGCGTTCATCAATCACGATGCGTAAGATTAGTTAATTAAAGGATAAAGAGCTCGACCAATTAGTACTGCTCGCCTGAACGCCTTACAGCGCTTACAGCTACAGCCTATCAACCTCGTACTCTACAAGGGGTCTTACCAAAAAGAGAACTCATCTTGAAGACGGCTTCCCACTTAGATGCTTTCAGCGGTTATCCGTTCCGAACGTAGCTACGCAGCGGTGCTGTTGGTCAACAACTGCTACACCAGAGGTTCGTCCATCCCGGTCCTCTCGTACTAGGGACAGCCCTTCTCAATTCTCTTACGCCCGCGGAGGATAGGGACCGAACTGTCTCACGACGTTCTGAACCCAGCTCGCGTACCGCTTTAAATGGCGAACAGCCATACCCTTGGGACCAACTTCAGCCCCAGGATGCGATGAGCCGACATCGAGGTGCCAAACCTTGCCGTCGATGTGGACTCTTGGGCAAGATCAGCCTGTTATCCCCGGAGTACCTTTTATCCGTTGAGCGACGGCCATTCCACTCTGAGCCGCCGGATCACTAGAACCGAGTTTCCTCTCTGCTCGACTTGTAGGTCTCGCAGTCAAGCCTGCTTATACTCTTATACTCTACGAACGATTGCCAACCGTTCTGAGCAGACCTTACGTACGCCTCCGTTACATTTTAGGAGGCGACCGCCCCAGTCAAACTACCCACCAGACACGGTCCGCACGCCGGATTACGGTCGCACGTTAGATTACCAATACGATGAGGGTGGTATTCCAAGGGTGACTCCACAGCAACTGGCGTCACTGCTTCAAAGTCTCCCACCTATCCTCTACACATCGAATCAATAATCAATGTCAAGCTGTAGTAAAGGTTCACGGGGTCTTTCCGTCCTTCCGTGGGTAATTCGCATCTTCACGAATAATACAATTTCACCGGGTCTATGGTTGAGACAGCGCCCAAATCGTTACGCCATTCGTGCAGGTCGGAACTTACCCGACAAGGAATTTCGCTACCTTAGGACCGTTATAGTTACGGCCGCCGTTTACTGGGGCTTAATTTCAGAGCTTCGCCCGAGGGCTAACCCATCCACGTAACCTTCCAGCACCGGGCAGGCGTCAGACCCTATACGTCGTCTTACGACTTAGCAGAGTCCTGTGTTTTTGATAAACAGTCGCTTGGGCCGTTTCACTGCGACCACGTCTAGCTCGAGGGGCAAGCCCTTTCACCGGACATGGCACTCCTTCTCCCGAAGTTACGGAGTCAATTTGCCGAGTTCCTTAACCATAGTTCTCCCGATCGCCTTGGTATGCTCTACCCGCCTACCTGTGTTGGTTTTGGTACGGGCACCAACAAAACTTCCTAGAGGTTTTTCTTGAAAGCATGGGCTCACTGACTTCACTCAATTGCTTCGTCTAACGTCTCAGCCTTCGCGGAAAGCGGATTTACCTACTTTCCAGCCTACGCGCTTTCACGGGGACGTCCAGAACCCCGCTCAGCTACCCTTCTCCGTCACCCCATTGGTGATAACGCTTTGTTAGTGGTACAGGAATATCAACCTGTTGTGCATCGACTACGCCTTGCGGCCTCGCCTTAGCTCCCGACTGACCCTGGGAGGATTAGCCTTGCCCAGGAACCCTTAGGCTTACGGCGGAAGTGTTTCTCGCACTTCTCTCGTTACTCATGCCAGCATTCTCACTTCTGTACAGTCCACCAAAGGTTACCCTTCAGCTTCAACCCGGTACAGAAAGCTCCCCTACCACTGTTTGAAACAGTCCGCTGCTTCGGTATTATGCTTAGCCCCGTGAATTGTCGGCGCATGTCCACTTGACCAGTGAGCTGTTACGCACTCTTTAAATGCATGGCTGCTTCTAAGCCAACATCCTGGTTGTCTAGGCAAACGCACATCCTTTGCCACTTAGCATAAATTTAGGGACCTTAGCAGGCGGTCTGGGCTGTTTCCCTTTCGACTACACGGCTTAGCCCACATAGTCTGACTCCCGATCTCTGGAATACCGGCATTCGGAGTTTGGTTCTTTTCGGTAGGCGGTGAAGCCCCCTAGAAGATCCAGTGCTCTACCACCGGTATTAAACGATCGAGGCTAGCCCTAAAGCTATTTCGGGGAGAACGAGATATCTCCGAGTTTGATTAGCCTTTCACTCCTATCCACAGGTCATCCCCTCAGTTTTCAACCTAAGTGGGTTCGGTCCTCCACGGGGTCTTACCCCCGCTTCAACCTGCCCATGGATAGCTCACTCGGCTTCGCGTCTACAGCATACGACTAAGCGCCATCTTAAAGACTCGCTTTCGCTGCGGCTCGTTTTATAACTTAACCTCGCCGCACACCGTAACTCGCTGGCTCATTCTACAAAAGGCACGCTGTCACATACAAAAGTATGCTCCAACTGCTTGTAGGCACACGGTTTCAGGTACTATTTCACTCCCCTCTCGGGGTACTTTTCACCTTTCCCTCACGGTACTGGTTCGCTATCGGTCATCAGAGAATATTTAGCCTTGGAGAGTGGTCTCCCCAGATTCATACCGGATTTCACGTGTCCGGCATTACTCAGGTACTATCTTCGCAGGTGATGAGATTTCGTATACGGGGCTTTTACCCGCTCTGGCCGGCCTTTCCATACCGTTCTACTACCACACCACTTTGTAACTACGTCTAACAGATTAGGCTGAAAGAATAGATAGCCCTACAACACCACATGCAACAACGCCCTAACGCTTACATATACATGGGTTTAGGCTGTTCCGATTTCGCTCGCCGCTACTAACGGAATCTCGGTTGATTTCTTTTCCTCCGGGTACTTAGATGTTTCAGTTCCCCGGGTTGCCTCTACTGGCCCTATGTGTTCAGGCCAGAGTAACTGGGCATGACCCCAGTTGGGTTCCCCCATTCGGAAATCTACGGGTCAAAGCTTATGTGCAGCTCACCGTAGCTTATCGCAGCTTGTCACGTCCTTCATCGACTTCTGATGCCAAGGCATCCACCGTGTGCCCTTAATATCTTTATCCAACAAAAACTTGTTTTCGCCTCCCGCAGATGTAGACACTGGGGAGGTTTGCGATGTCTTCGAAAAGTCATCGCGGATAATAAGTATTTGGGTACATGCAATACATCCTGAAATGTATCACACTGTAATCATTCGCGATCGTGATTACGAATTACAAAATTTCTTTACTGTGCTAAAAGCACTGAATTGAGAATTTCATAAATCTTAAACGCTATGCAACTATCAAGGTGCGCAAACGCCCGGCAAACCGAGCGCTTTTGCTTCTCCAAAAAGGAGAAGACTCGAAGGTGAGAACCTTCGAAACCGGATACTGTGAGTGACGAATATAAGTCTAATAAAGTTAAATATGCGTAACCATTATTGGTTACTTTGTTTCTAAGTCGCAGGAGTGATCTCGACTGCGCTAGATCTAAATGATCTCCCTAGAAAGGAGGTGATCCAGCCGCACCTTCCGGTACGGCTACCTTGTTACGACTTCACCCCCCTTACTCCCCACACCTTCGGCGCCTCCCTCCAAAAGGTTAGGCCGGCGACTTCGGGTGCAGACAACTCGGGTGGTGTGACGGGCGGTGTGTACAAGGCCCGGGAACATATTCACCGCGGCATGCTGATCCGCGATTACTAGCAACTCCGACTTCATGGAGGCGAGTTGCAGCCTCCAATCCGAACTGGGACCGATTTTAAGGGATTCGCTTCCTATCGCTAGGTTGCAGCCCGTTGTATCGGCCATTGTAGCACGTGTGCAGCCCAGGACATAAGGGGCATGATGACTTGACGTCATCCCCACCTTCCTCCGGCTTAACGCCGGCAGTCTCGTATGAGTCCCCAACTAAATGCTGGCAACATACGACAGGGGTTGCGCTCGTTGCGGGACTTAACCCAACATCTCACGACACGAGCTGACGACAGCCATGCACCACCTGTATAGGCTCCTTTCGGCCACGACGTTTCCGCCGCTTCACCTATATGTCAAGCCCTGGTAAGGTTCTTCGCGTTGCTTCGAATTAAGCCACATGCTCCGCTGCTTGTGCGGGCCCCCGTCAATTCCTTTGAGTTTTAGCCTTGCGGCCGTACTCCCCAGGCGGGGCACTTAATGCGTTGGCTGCGGC
>JBMNSJ010000044.1:0-17450 GCA_050945135.1 Raoultibacter sp. | reverse complement strand
ACGCGAATAATCGGACACACTTTTTGTCCGAGTGAGAAATTTGGTTTCTAGATTTTAAACGACCTAAAAAGGGGGTACCACCTGTGGTGATACCCCAAAAACGGACACACTTTTTGTCCTATAAGCCCGCAAAACCGATTTTGGGTTGTAGTGCGCACAATAAAAAAGCCCCGACGAAGGGACTTTTTTATCTTGATATGCGGATGGATCCGAAAGACCCAAAATCCTTTGATTATTCAGCAGCTTCTTCAGCAGGAGCTTCCTCAGCGGCTGCCTCTGCCTTAGCGGCTTCTGCTTCAGCTTTAGCCTTTTTCTTTGCAGCGCTTTCTTGCTCTTTTTCGGTCTTAGCGCGACGCTTTGCCTTTTCTTTTGAGGCTTTTTCCATTGCTTTTACGCGCTCTGCCTTAGCTGCCTCTTTTTTGTTGCCACCCTTGCTAGGTGCTTTTTTAGCAGGCTTTTTATAGGCTGCTACATCTTCATCAGTAGCAACGGTACGAGCAAGAACCATAATACCGCTCTTGCGATTTGCTGCTTGGCGTTTGTGAATGACACCTTTTGAAGCTGCTTTGTCCAAAAGACGGCAAGCCTTTAGGGCAGCTGCATAAGCTTCTGCTCCATTATTTGCTTCAACTGCCTCACTGACTGCACGAGTTGCAGTTTTAAATTCTGAACGGACAGCACGATTACGCAGACGAGCTTTCTCGTTTGTTAAAATGCGCTTTTTTTGACTTTTAATATTAGCCACGCTTATTCCTCCATGTTTTTATTACCTTGTTTCAGACGAAAACTTGTAGAGTTTATCATAGAAGTATCATGTTTGTACAAGGTGTATTGGTAAAATACATCCAATTGCTTTGAGCTGTAACCTAAACTCATGCAATTACAGTAAGTATAGTACCCTAGCTGTAAGAAGATAGCTATGAGCAGTTTATGTAAATCAGAAAGTAAGCCGGCAAAAATGCTGGATGGAAAGATGGGAAATGAATCAAGATCCAAATTTAATCAGGAATTTTTCAATCATAGCCCATATCGATCACGGGAAATCAACTCTATCCGACCGAGTTCTCGAATTAACGGGAACTGTTGCGTCGCGTGATATGAAGGAGCAAGTGCTTGATTCAATGGATATCGAGCGCGAGCGCGGAATAACGATAAAAAGCCAAGCCGTTCGCATCGACTATAAAGCTGATGATGGATTGACCTACCAACTCAACCTTATTGATACTCCCGGCCATGTCGATTTCACTTATGAAGTGTCGCGCAGTCTTGCCGCCTGTGAAGGTGCCGTGTTGGTCGTGGACGCGACGCAGGGAGTTGAAGCGCAGACGGTTGCGAATGCCATGATGGCGATGAATGCTAATCTCGATATCATTCCGTTAATTAACAAGATAGATTTACCCGCCGCAGAGCCTGAACGCGTTCGTCACGAAATCGAGGATGCTCTTGCAATTCCTTCTGATGATGCGGTTTTAGCCAGCGGAAAAACTGGTGCGGGAGTTCATGACCTCCTGGAAGCGGTTGTCTACAATATCTCACCACCAACGGGTAACCCAGATGCTCCTCTGCGTGCTCTAATTTTTGATTCGTATTTTGATTCCTATCGAGGCGTTGTGGCTCTTATCCGAGTGGTCGATGGTAGCGTAAAAAAAGGCACAAATATTCGCATGATTGCTACCGGTGTCGAGACTCTCGTAGAAGAGGTCGGTGCACGTAGACCTGTCGAAACTCCTCAAGAAAGCATCGGAGTAGGCGAAGTAGGGTATCTGGTGACTGGCTTAAAAGACGTCAGTCATGTAAAAGTTGGAGATACAATCACAAGTGTCGACTCTGGTTCTACAGATCCTTTGCCTGGATATCGAGATGTCAAGCCAATGGTCTTTACTGGTCTGTATCCAATTGATGGCGACCAATATGAGGCGCTCAAAGAAGCCTTGGAAAAACTCTCCCTTAATGATCCGGCGCTCATCTGGGAAGCCGAAAAATCACATGCTTTAGGCTTTGGTTTTCGCGTTGGATTTTTAGGCCTTTTACACATGGAGGTTATCAAAGAACGGCTCGAACGCGAATTTGGTCTTGATCTTTTGGCCACAGCGCCTTCCGTGGAATACCATGTATATAAAACTGGTGGTGAGATGCTAGTTTTGAACTCGCCACAAGAGATGCCCGATCCGGGATCGATTGAGCGTATAGAAGAGCCGTATCTTAAGGCTCGCGTCTTGGTGCCCCCAGATTATGTAGGTGCGGTTATGGATTTAACGGTTGCGCGACGAGGTACTTTTATTACCATGAATTATCTCTCAACAACTACGGTAGAAATGATTTGGGAAATTCCATTGTCTGAGCTCATTATGGATTATTTTGACAAGCTTAAGTCAAACACTAAGGGATATGCTTCACTCGATTACGAGTTTGACGGGTATAAACAATCAAACTTAGTTAAGCTCGATATTCTTTTATCTGGAAAGCCAATCGATGCTCTTTCTTTCATAGTTCACAAAGATAAGGCTTATGATCGAGGAAAAGTACTAACCGAAAAACTCAAGGCTATTATTCCACGCCAAATGTTTGAGGTGCCTATACAAGCGGCGATAGGTGGTCGCGTTCTTGCACGTCAAACAGTCAAGGCGAAGCGCAAAGACGTGCTCGCGAAATGCTATGGCGGCGACATTACACGAAAGCGCAAGCTTCTTGAAAAGCAAAAGGCAGGAAAGAAGCGCATGAAAAACATCGGTAATGTTGAAGTGCCGCAAGAAGCGTTCATGGCAATTTTGAAAGTTGATGAATAATGAACCAAAAGAAAGAATACGACTGGATTGATGATCCCTTTAAGGATGATGCGAATTCGCAGAAGGGTATGTCGCGTAGCTCAAAGACTGTTGTAGGCTTGGGTTGTTTGCTTGCGCTCGTAGTTATGGTTGTGCTGTTCGTTGGCTTATTTGAAAGCGTACTAGCCTTGATGGAAGGCTAAAAAGTGGCTCCTTCACTTAAAGAGTTTTTCTCAGATCACCAACTGTTGCTTGCGCCTATGGCGGGTGTAACTGATTTGGCATTCAGGTGTCTGTGTGTCGAGCAAGGAGCCGACTTAACGTATTCAGAAATGGTGTCAGCAAAGGGATTGAGCTACTCGAACGATAAGACGAAAAGCTTACTTGACCTCGCAAAAGGCGAAAACCGCATTGCAGTTCAAATCTTTGGTCATGAAGCACCTGTTATGGCTCGGGAGGCGAAACGCGTTCAAGGTCTTCTGGGCGAAAAGCTTGCATATTTAGATATCAACATGGGATGCCCAGCAAAGAAAATTGTAAAAAAAGGCGATGGCTGTGCGCTCATGAAGGAGCCTCGTTTGGCTGCAGAAATCGTCGCGGCAGTAACAGCTCAGGTGAGCATTCCGGTTACCGTTAAGTTTAGGCGTGGGTATCACATGGATTCCGAAACTGCAGTCTCGTTTGCCCAGCGTATTGAAGAGGCAGGTGCGTCGGCTCTTGCGGTTCATGGGCGCTATGCCGAGCAGTATTATCGTGGTCGTGCCGACTGGGAAATTATCGCAAAGGTGAAAGATGTGGTTGAGATTCCGGTTATAGGGAATGGCGACCTTTCGACAGCAGCAGACGTACTAAGGATGAAGGAGGAGACCTCCTGCGATGCCTTCATGATTGGGCGCGCTGCTCGTGGTTATCCCTGGATATTCAATGAGACAAAAGCAGCTCTTTTAGGTAAAGAACCGCCTCCGCCACCCACGGTAGAAGAACGTCTTTCTCTTGCATGTCGTCATGCTTTTCTTCTTGAAGAGCTTCGAGGTGGCGAGGTAGTTCGCATGAGAAAGCATGCGATGTGGTACGTTTCGGGGCTACCCGGAGCCTCAGCAGCACGCGGTAAGTTCAATACCTGTGTACGTGCGGCTGACTTTGAAGAAGTGTTTAACGAGCTCATAGAAAACCAATAGGAGAGTAGCAATGTACGATCCATACAAGGCGCTTTATATCCACATTCCCTTCTGTAAGCAGCGCTGTACGTATTGTGATTTCTCGACTCGCGCCGTCGCTCAAGATTCTGTTTTGATTGACGAATATATTGAGAAGCTGATTCTCGATATCAGACGAGCTTCTAAAGAGGAAAAACTTGGTTCACTCGAGACGGTGTATTTGGGTGGAGGAACGCCCAGCTATATTGGGCAGGCGCGTTTGTCGAGCCTGCTGTACGCTTTGTCTACTTCTATGCATCTTACTCCTGAAATTGAATGTAGCATGGAGGCAAATCCTGACAGTGTGACTGATACTTTGATTAAGGATATTTGGGCTCTAGGAGTCAATCGATTATCGATTGGTGTGCAAAGCTTTGATGACGAACTCTTAGCCTTGCTTGGACGAGCTCATAGTGCTGAACAAGCTAGAAGTGCCGTCAAAATCGCTCAATCTCGCTTCGAAAATATTAGCGTTGATCTTATGTGCGGCATTCCTGGCCAGAGCTTCGAGAGTTTTCAGGCTAGCTTAGAAGAGGCAATTGCATTAGGCGTTAAGCATATTAGCGTGTATCCGCTCGCTGTCGAAGAGCATACCGTGCTTGAACGAATGATAGAGTCAGGAGAGCTTGAAGAGCCTGACCAAGATTCACAGGCTCTTATGATGCAAATGGCGGCTAGCATCTTAGAACCAGCCGGGCTTGTGCGCTATGAAGTGGCAAGCTATGCAGCTCAAGGGTTTGAGTGTAGGCATAATATTGCCTATTGGACGGGCAAGCCGTATCTAGGATTTGGAACTTCTGCAGTAACCATGACACAAAATGATGCGCGACGTATGAGAGTTCAGGATGGCCAGGTAATAGAAGACCTTGATCGGCGCCAGAAAATTGCTGAAGATCTTATGATGTCCATGAGGATGACAGAGGGTGTGAGCGAGGCAGATGTCCACGAAGCGACAATGCTATTGCCAGATGCACCACTGACTTTTCGTGAGCTCGTCCAAAGAGGTTTTGTTGAACGAAGTGAAGGTCGTTACAGGCCTACTTTAGCGGGCTGGCTATGTGGCAACGAACTTTATGGAGCTATTTTTAACCTTGCTCCCTAAAAGGTGTGAGAAAAGCATGGACGAGTTATGAATCTCAACCACAGGCAGAGGAAATCGCGTGAAAGATTAGCACTCTCTGTCGTTGGCTGCTAGAATGCTTTGTGGTCGATTTACATTAGAACTAATGGACGGTATCGGGTGCTTTCAGATAGAAGACAAAAAGTATTAAGCGCGCTTATAGAGGAGTATGTTGCTCGTGCTCTTCCCGTTGGCTCGCGAACTCTCGTTGAGCGCTATGAGCTTGGAGTAAGTTCTGCCACCGTGCGCAATGAGTTGTCTATCCTTGAAGATGCAGGGTACATCGTTCAGCCTCATACCTCAGCTGGAAGAATTCCGACTGATAGTGGGTATCGTGCTTTTGTCGATGATCTCATTACCTCAGGAGCAATTGACGAAGAAACAAAGACAGAAGACATCATCGAAGAGCTTAAATCAAGCGCTTCTGAGCTCGACGAGCTTCTTGAGAAAACATCGGCAACTTTGTCACGATTAACAGATTGCCTCTCGATTGTTTTGGCGCCCTCTTCGCTCGAGGTGCAGATTAAGCAAATCTCACTCGTTTCTCTCAGTGATCATCAGGTTTTGATCGTAGTTATTACTGGCGATGGTCAAGTTCTAAACCGCCATATAGATTTTGTTGAAAGAATTGATTGTGATGAGCTCGCACGCGTTCAGCATATCCTCAATAAAATTCTTATTGGAAGACCACTTAGTAACGCTCCCGAAGAGGAAGATCCTGAGGTTTTAGAAGCACTTCAGGATAGACTTACACGGGTTCTTTTAGAGGAGGCTTTGAGTTGCGTGCAGGAAAGCAGGGGAGGAAAGTCCCACCGCTTAGGCGTTTCGGCGCTCTTGAAAAAGCCTGAATTCAGTCGTTCGCAAGCGCTATTACCCATCATGGAAGTGCTTGAAGACGATACTGTTTTGTTTCATATTTTTGATGGGGGCTTTGGGGAGCAAGGAACTCTGGTGCGAATAGGTAGCGAGAATAAAGCTGAGAGCCTTGCAGGCGTTTCGGTGGTGGCGGGTCGCTATGGTCGAGGTGACGCAGCAGGCGTTGTGGCGGTTCTTGGGCCTACTCGAATGGATTATTCAACGGTAATTAAAGCAGTACATGCCGCTCAGCACGTATTGCACGAAGCATAGTAAGGAGTAGTTTTCTACTTATGGCCAAGGATTTATACGAAGTACTCGGTGTTTCAAAAGATGCTAGCGACGACGAAATTAAGAAGGCTTTTCGCAAGCAGGCACGTGAGTTACATCCCGACGTAAATAAGGCAGACGATGCCGAAGATCGCTTCAAGGAGCTTAATGAAGCATACGATGTTTTAAGCGATCCAAATAAACGTGCGCAATATGACCGTTTTGGCTCTATTCCTGGTGCAGCTGGTGGCGGCGGATATGGCGGCGGATACGTTGACTTCGAAGATCTTTTTGGCGGCGGCTTTGGCATGGGAGATATATTCAGCTCCTTTTTCGGAGGTGGCGGTCACGGTGCCCAAGTTCGTAAAGAGGGGCGTGACATGGGCGTTGGTCTGCGCCTGACACTAGAAGAAGTTGCGGTTGGTGCCAAAAAAGAAATCGTATACGATCGCTTAGCCCCTTGTCCGGATTGCGATGGTTCAGGATTTGGAGCTGATGGCAGTGAAATAGTTTGCCCAGATTGCGGCGGAAAAGGGCGAGTTGTAACGGTTCAACGAACCTTTTTGGGTGATATGCAAACGGCGACAACCTGTACTAAGTGTGGGGGCAGCGGAAAAACCATCGAGAATCCTTGTCCCGAGTGTGATGGGCAAGGACGTGTTCCTGATAGACAGCGAGTTACTGTTGAGGTACCTGCAGGTATTCGCGATTCTCAGCAGCTTAGACTTTCTGGCTTTGGCGAAGCGGGTATGAATGGCGCCATAGCTGGTGATTTGATTGTTACGTGCCGCATTCAGCTCCATGAGTTTTTTGAACGGGACGGAGATAATCTCCACGCGAGGGCAAATATTTCAATCGTGCAAGCTGCGCTGGGCGCACAAATCGAAATCGATGGAATCTTAGAGGATGAAAAGGTCCAGGTCCGAATTCCTGAAGGCTGTCAAAACGATCAGGTTATCACCGTACGCAACTTTGGTATGCCACGTTTTAAGAGTAATTCGCGCGGGGATATGCTTGTCCATATCACGGTAACTATTCCGAAAAAGCTTTCAAAATCACAGCGTGACCTCCTTGAAAAACTCGCTGATGACATGGGAGAAGAAGTTGCCGAAGCACGTTCGCCTTTGCAAAAGCTTCGAGACGTGTTTAATTAGGCATGACACTCCCACGCTTCTTCATCGAAAACCAGGTGATAGCCGATCAGACTGAGGCAGTGTTCGGCCTGCGCTTATCTGATGATGATTTCAAGCACGCTCGTGCCTTGCGCTTGAAAAAAGGCGAGCATATTTCTGTTATCGATGCGGCACAAGACTATTTTGAATGTGCTATTGAATCATTTGATGGTATCGATATGCGTGTCAGGATTTCTGCAAAGGAAGAGCTAGACCCCCTGTTTGCAAGCGTTGTGCTTGTTCAGGGCTTAGCCAAGGGCGAAAAGATGGACACCATCATTCGCCAAGGTACCGAAATAGGTGTTTCTGCATTCATTCCTTTCGCCAGCAAAAGATCGGTAGTCAAAGTGGAGGGCGTAAAGGCAGCTAAGAAACGAGAGCGCTGGGCTTCAATTGCGAAAAGTGCTGCCATGCAAAGCGCTCAAGCAGCAGTGCCAGAAATCAGCGAGATTCTCAAGCTCGATCAGGTATGTGAGTTTATATCTCAAGCTTCAGTCGTTGTGATTTGTTGGGAAGAAGCTCGAGAGGCACATCTTCGTAGTCGATTACACGATGCTCTGGCTTCGCAGGGTATTATGCCTGAAGACGCGCGCATAGCAGTTGTTGTTGGCCCAGAGGGGGGTTTTGAGGAAGAAGAGGTGCAAGCCTTACTTGCTTCCAATCCACATGCTTTCTGTTTGAGTTTGGGTCCTAGCATTTTGCGTACAGAAACAGCAGGGGTTATGGCACCTGCGCTGGTTTTGCACAACCTGGGAGTTCTTGCATGAAGTTTCACGTGGTCAATCTAGGCTGCAAGGTGAATCGAGTAGAGTCTGATGCTTTTAGTGCACGTCTCCTCGAAAAAGGTTGGCTCGCCTCGGATAAACAGGATGCCGATCTTGTCATTATTAACACCTGTACAGTGACTGGAGAGGCTGAGAAAAAGACACGAAAAGCAATTAGACGTGCATTGCGAGATAATCCACGTGGACGTATTGTCGTTACTGGCTGTGCTGCGGTTATTGATGCCCAAGGAATCTCTGAGATAGACAAGCGTGTCATTGTTGAGACCGACAAAACAAAAATAGATGCTGCCATCGCTGCAGATTCGTTTGAATCTCAGGTACAAGTTTTTGAAATGTACGGGGATGAGGATTCGTGTACTGGACACTTCTCTGCCTACGATGCGCAAGGAACTTTACGCACAGGTACTGGCTTTGTGAGCCGTGTGGGTATGAAAATACAGGATGGCTGCAACAATGCATGTACGTTCTGCATTGTTCATAAAGCACGTGGAAAAGCATGGAGTCGGCAACGAGAGTCAATTCTTGCTGAAGCAATGGCTTATGAAGAAGCCGGAGTTCGAGAGCTGGTCCTGACAGGTATCAATATTGGCTCTTATAAGAGTGATGAGGGCACACTCGTTGACTTGCTGGATGCTCTTTTGGAACAAACATCCGAGCTTCGATTTAGGATTTCGAGTATTGAGCCGCGAGATGTTGATGACGAGCTCATTTCTCTCATCTCCTCAGCACAGGGTCGTATTTGTAGGCATTTTCATTTGCCCATGCAATCAGGTTCCGATGCGGTTTTACGTGCTATGGCACGTCCATATGACAGCGAATACTACCGGCGGCTTGTCGAGTCTATATATGAGTGTATTCCTTCAATGTCGCTTTCGACAGATCTTATTGTTGGTTTTCCGGGAGAGACGGAATGCGACTTCGAAGACAGCTTTAAGCTTGCCACGGATTGTCGCTTTTCCAAAATGCATATATTCCCGTATTCAATGCGGAAAGGTACACCAGCTGCAGCACACACCGATCAGGTAGATTCAGCTACTAAAGCTGATCGTCTTGATCGAATGCATACGCGTGCTCAAAGTATGAGGCAGGAAGATTTGCAGCGTCGTCGTGGCACTATTGAGTATGTTTTAGTTGAGGATGGCGGGTTTGGCACAACGGAGAGCTATCACAAAGTGGCAGTACCTGCTTCTGCTAAAGCTGGAGATGTACTCAGATATGAGCTCTAGTCTTTGCAACTATCAAGAGCATTTTGGATACGCGTGCTTAGTAGCTTATCTTTTACGCTAAAATGACGATATGACAGACGAAACACAAATCACACTCACTACACCCGAAAGCGTAGAAATGGCGCTTATCGTTGGGGAAGCCGACGAGCTCCTGCATCGGATTGAAGATGCATTTCATACGCGTATCATTGTGCGGGGCAATACTATTGACCTCAAAGGTGATCCAATTGAGATTCAGAGTCTTACGGCTTTGTTCTCTGACATGATCAAAATGGTCGAAAATGGTGAAGAACCCACTGAAGATTATGTAAATCATGCAATAGAACTTATTAGGACGGCTGAATTTAGTCCACGGTTATTGCGTGAGGACATATTGTTAACCTATCGAGGTCGGGCTATCAGGCCAAAAACTTCGGGTCAAAAAAAGTACGTAGATGCCATTAGAGATAATACGATTACCTTTGGAATTGGGCCTGCAGGAACAGGGAAAACCTATCTCGCTATGGCAATGGCAGTAGCAGCCTTGAAACGAAAAGAGGTTGGTCGCATCATTTTGACCCGGCCTATCGTTGAGGCAGGAGAAAACCTCGGCTATCTACCAGGAACCTTACTCGAAAAGGTTGATCCCTATATTAGACCTCTCTACGATGCTCTTTATGATATGACAGACATGGAACGCGCCAATCAAATGATAGAAAGTGGCGTTATTGAGATAGCGCCTTTAGCGTTCATGAGGGGTCGAACCCTCAATGATAGTTTCATTATTTTAGACGAGGCTCAAAATACCACACCTGAGCAGATGAAAATGTTTCTCACCCGTCTTGGCTTTGGATCAAAGATGATAATTACCGGAGATGCTACTCAGCTGGATATACCGAAAGGTGTTTCGGGGCTCAAGCAGGTGCGATCAATCCTTTCATCACTCGATGACATCGCATTCTGCGATTTTACGCCCAAAGATATTGTGCGTCACTCGCTTGTGGCGGCTATTGTATCTGCCTACAGTAAAGCAGAAAAGGATTAAGTCATGGAAATCCAAATCAATTTTACCTATGGTGATGAATCACTCTTGAGGTTTCCTCTCGAAGAGTTAGCGCGATTTGTGTTGGAGTGGGAGGCTCGACCGAAAAATACTGAGGTTTCCATCAGCTTTGTAAGCGATAGTGAAATTGCAGAGCTTAACGAGCGTTATCGACAGGTTGTAGGGCCTACCGATGTGCTTTCCTTTGTCTGCGATGAAGAAGACGAAGAGCTCTACGCGCTCGACGATGATGCCGCAATGATAGTTTTAGGTGATGTAGTTATTGCTCCTGACGTAGCCTTGCGGCAAACACAAGAGTATGGAACAAGCTTTGAGGAAGAAATTAATCTTTTGCTTGTGCACGGTCTGCTTCACTTGTGCGGTTACGATCATATTGAAGATGATGAAGCGGAGCACATGGAAGCTCTCGAAGAAGAAATACTTGCTTCTTGGGCTGATAGGTAACAGCTATGGGAAAGAAACCCTCGCAGTTTGTACGTAACGCTAATGATAAGAAAAAAGGTGTGAGATTCGGTCTCATCGACGCTTTTAGATGTGCAGGAAATGGCGTTCGCTATGTAGTTGCCACTCAACGAAATATTAAAATACAAGCAGCCGTAGCGCTTCTTGCAATAGTATTCGGCTTTGTGCTTTCGCTGCCTCTTTCCTCCTGGCTTGCTATCATCATTTGTATTGCAGCGGTATTTTGCGCTGAATGTATGAACACAGCCTTGGAGTCGGTAGTAGATTTAGTTTCTCCCGAGTACCATGAACTCGCAAAACGAGCTAAAGACTGTGCGGCAGCCGGTGTATTGATTTGCGCGTTTTGCTCTGTAGTTATCGGCGTCGTCGTGTATAGTCAAGCAATCATGGAGTGCTTAGGAATAGGTGGATTCTTTTGAGTTCAAATGTAGACACAGAGAAACAAGAGCAGTTTCGCTCGGGTTTTCTCACACTGATTGGGCGGCCCAATTCAGGAAAATCCACGCTTCTTAATGCGGTTATGGGAAAAAAGCTCGCAATCACGTCTAACACAGTGCAAACAACGCGACACAGATTTCGGGCGGTATTAACTCGGAGTACTTTTCAGCTGGTGTTAGTTGACACTCCTGGACTGCACAAGCCTCACGATATCTTGGGCGAAGAGCTCAACATGGCCGCATTGAAAGCTATCGAAGATGTCGATGTGGTCGCTATGTTGATAGATGCCTCGAAACCCATCGGCAAGGGCGACGAATGGGTAGCGAAAAACCTTGAAGACAGTAAGGCAAAAAAGCTTCTCGTTCTTTCAAAAATAGATTTAGTTGATGAAGAAACTCTTGCCCATCAATTAGAACAAGCTAAAAACCTGTTCGATTGGGATGGTGTTGTTGTTTTATCGGCGCAAACGGGGGAGGGAATTGAGTCCTTTATTGAAGATGCTGCTTCGCTATTGCCAGAGGGTCCTCACTGGTTTCCTGAAGACATGGACACCGATCAGCCTCTTGAAGTGCTTGTTGCAGAATTCATTCGAGAAAAAATATTGCGTAGCTTTAGGGAAGAAGTTCCGCATGCAATTGGTGTGGTAGTTGATGAGATGGAGTTCGATAAAAAGAAAGACCTTTATCGGGTATTTTCGACTATCTATGTTGAACACGATAGCCAAAAAGGCATGATTATTGGTAAGTCTGGTGCCTCAATCAAGCACATAGGCACCGAGGCGCGAAATGATCTTGAGCAATTATTAGCTTGTCGTGTGTATCTTGACCTTAAAGTGAAGGTTAAAAAGAACTGGCGTCGTGACTTAAATCAAATTCGTCGTTTTGGTTATGGCGAAGGCGCATATTGAAAACTCTTTTTATCTGTGCTTTCTCACGTCTTTCCGCTAGAATACTCCAAGAATTGTTTTTAGGGAGAAGTAGATGATTTGTCCGAAGTGCGGATTCGAAAATAACGATACAGCGAAATTTTGTAATGAATGTGGTTCTCCACTTAATTCTTCTGTTGTTGAATCAGCTGAAGAAAGTTTTGATGAGGGGCTTGAGCAAGAGGCTCAAGTTGAGGATGCCTCGTCAACTGCGAAGCTTGATATTCCTCCGCTATTCGGTGACGAAGATACAGAAGTAAGAACCGATGAAGAGTTCGATTTTGCTCCGATTGAGTCAGAATCTGCACTTGAAAATCGCTCGCAACTCTCCGAAAAGATGGACGACAAAGGATTTGATGAATATCTCATCGATTCTGGATATGAGCCGCCAGCAAAATCTTGGAAGTCTGGCGATACCATGGAAATGCCTCGTGTCGAGGGTGATGAGGCGCCTAAGCAAACAGAATTTCGCGCTCCTGTCGAAAAAAAGAAAATGGGTAGAAGCAAGCTTATCGCTCTTGTCAGTATTGCGGTTGTTGTTGCCTTGGCGCTTGGTGCAGCGGCAATAACCTATTATCTAGAAATATGGGGTGGTAAAAGTATCCCCGATGTTGTCGGTATGAGCGAAGATGAAGCAAGTGAAGTGCTGCGTGAGCAGGGCTTTATGGTAAAAATGATGGAAGTTAAGTCTGACGACACTGAAGACGTTGTTTTGTTGATGGATCCCGGTTCTGGAAAACGACTTGCTGAGGGTAGTGAGGTAGTACTGCAGATTGCTACACCGCGTATTGTTCCAGAAACCGCAGGTGTCGATCTTGAGAAATTTAAAGAATCCGTTGAGCAGGAGGGATTTGCTCGCGTTGAATACGTCAAGGTGAAATCTGACGAGCCTGAGAATACAATTCTATCTATTGAGCCTGCTTCAGGTACAAAAGCTCAAGCTTCGACTCTTATTAAGGTAGGTATAGCAGAGCCCTATATTGTTCCTGATGTTATTGGAAAAGATGTCGTTTCTGCCATCGAGATGGTACAAGCAGAAGGATTGAAAGCTCAGGAATACTATGTGTATACCGATGCTCCGGAATATACCATTGTCGCAACAGATCCGGGGGCAGGTTCGAAGGTGGCTTCAGGTTCAAGTGTTGTTCTTTCGGTTGCACGCTCTCTCTCAGCGGAGTTAATTGCAACAACCCAAAACTACTTAGATAATGCTGGCTCAATCAATCTGGATGGCACTAATTATGAGATTGTTTCGGTTGATGGTATTAGCTATTCTGGTGACAATACCACACAGGCTGTCGTTACTGTTAGGGCATACACAACACTCGCCGGCGAAACGGTATATGGCAGTTCTCAGCAACGTACCATTACTTTTAGCTGGTCAGAACCTCATACAGATCCCTTAAGCTATCATTAGGCCTTTACGTGGCGCGCGCTAGTTATAAAACCCGTGCCATCGTTTTGCGTAAGACGAAGTTGGGAGAGTCAGACCTTATTCTTACCTTGCTCGCCGCTGATGGCTCACAATTGCGCGCAGTTGCAAAGGGAGCCCGAAAGCCGAATAATTCTTTTTCGGCACGATTAGAGTTGTATTCGGTTGTTGATGTTTTGTGCTCCGAGGGGAAAAACCTTGATATCGTAAAAGAAGCACGCTTGCTTGTTGCTAACGAAAAGCTAAGAACTGAAATTGAATATGTATCCAGCGCGGCTCCCATGGCTGAGCTCCTAGATAAAATTACTCAAGCGGGATTGGCTGATGAGCGTTTCTTCAACATGACAGAACTAACTTTTTCACGACTTAACCAAGCACAGCCTTCAATACTACCTGCCCTTTGTGCAGCTCATATTTTGAAGACTCTTGCTTTTGCGGGTTTGCGGCCAAGTTTGAAAGTGTGCATAAGCTGCGGAAATGACATAGGCTTCAATACCTCGGGAAAACTCTTGCATATGTCATTGAGGGAAGGTGGGATAGCCTGTGACTCATGCTCTCCTCATCTCGACACTATTCGTATGGATCCTGAACTAGTCTCATGGATTCACTTTATGCTGGTTTCTACATTTGCTGAGATTGAAAACGCCGCCGTTGACCCACGAACTTCCTTTGAGATTCTTCATTTTTGCCAATCCTGGATACAGGAGCATATAGGGCTTCGACTGAAATCCTTGAACTTCATGTTTACCTGCGGATTGTATGAGTAGGCTCTTACTTGTGGACTGTATGAAGCCATTTAATGTGTTCTTGTGGACCTCAAGTAAAAAGGCTACAATGTGCAGGTTGTAATAATACAACTGCTCTTAGCTTAGCTTTGATGCTCCACCGCTTCATTGCTCGGCATTGAGTAAATAACACGTACGATTGATTTGTACATATATCGAAAGGTGGAAAAATGGCAAACAAAGATAGTATTTCAAAAGAGCGCACAGCCGAGCTCATCGCGGAATTTGGTAAGGGCGAAGGTGATTCCGGAAGTCCTGAGGTTCAGGTAGCAATTCTTTCCGAGCGTATCAAGAACCTGACCGAGCATTTAAAGGTGCACAAAAAAGATCACCATACACGCCGCGGGCTCATGATGTTGATTGGTAAGCGTCGTAGCCTTCTGAAGTACATCAAGAATCGCGACATTGAAGGATATCGTGTCCTTATTAAGAAGCTCGG
Organism: Raoultibacter sp.; assembly: GCA_050945135.1. Taxonomy (GTDB): domain Bacteria; phylum Actinomycetota; class Coriobacteriia; order Coriobacteriales; family Eggerthellaceae; genus WRIS01. Next base: position 2,538 of record JBMNSJ010000044.1, on the reverse strand, counting down.
CATTCGCGATAATATTTAAGCAGCAGCCCGCGCAAGCGGGCTTTTGTGTATATCCGGTCGAAAGTGCATGGGTACTTTTGCTCGGGGCCTTTTGGAAAAGAAAGTACAAAAGACCGAAGAAGCTTTTACGCAATAGGGCGTAAAGGACAGGCAAGAAAGAAAAACATATGAACAAAATCATCGAATCATTTGAGCTTTACGGAAAAAGCTATCGTTTCGAGACCGGCGAGCTTGCAAAGCAAGCAACCGGAGCAGTTTTAGTTACCCAGGGCGAAACCACTGTCTTGGTAACATCGGTTGTTTCTAGGGAGCAGAAAGATTTTGACTTCTTTCCGCTTACTGTCGACTTCATGGAGAAGATGTATTCCGTAGGTAAGATTCCAGGCGGATATCTTAAGCGTGAAGCTCGCGCAAGCGACAAGGGAATTCTCACGGCACGCATGATTGACCGTCCTATTCGTACCGGTTTTCCCGACGGTTTTAAGCAAGAGGTTCAAATCGTAGCTACCACCTTGGTGGTCGATGGAGAAAACCAACCTGATTGTATTTGTATTGGTGGTGCTTCTGCTGCCTTAATGGCTGGTGGAGCTCCTTTTGATGGTCCTGCAGCATGCGTTCGTATTGGTCGCGATAAAGACACGCAAGAGTTTATCGTTAATCCAACCTACGAAGAAGAAGAGAACTCTGATCTTGAGTTAACTATTGCAGGTACGGCAGACTATATCTCTATGGTTGAGGCGGGCGCAGAAGAAATCAGCGAAGACGATATGCTTGCTGCTATGGCTCTTGGGCAAGAGGCAATCGCAGCCTTTTGCGAGAAGCAAAGCAACTTCTTAGCCAAGCTTGATATCGAGCCAATGGAGTATCACATTCACGAAGCTGACCCAGCATTAAGTGGACGCATCGCTCCATACTACGAGCAGATGTCTGCTGCGCTTAAAGATGCTGACAAGCATGCGCGCATGGATAAGGTAGCCGAGCTCAAGGCATCCATTAAGGAAAACGAGTTCACCGACGAAGAGCGCGGGCTTTGGGGTTCAGATATCTCAGCAGAGCTCAAGTCACTTGAAAAAAAGGCTATGCGTAGCATGGTTATTGAAACACAAGAGCGCGTAGACGGTCGTCGTCCTGAAGACATCCGCGATCTTTATATTCGTCCAGGTTATTTGCCAAGGGTTCATGGTTCGGGATTGTTCCAGCGCGGTCAAACCCAGGTTCTTTCCATAACCACCTTGGGTATGCTTAACGAATGGCAGCGTCTCGATACTATTGATCCTGCTGAAGGTAAGCGCTATATGCATCAGTACAACTTCCCACCATACAGCACCGGCGAAACTGGCCGTATGGGTGCACCTAAGCGTCGCGAGGTTGGCCATGGTGCTCTTGCCGAGCGTGCACTCTTGCCTGTTCTCCCCGATGAGGATGAGTTCCCTTATTCAATTCGCGTTGTTTCCGAGGTTCTTGAGTCAAACGGATCTTCTTCGATGGCTTCTGCCTGTGGATCGACTCTGTCACTCATGGATGCTGGTGTGCCAATCAAGCGCCCGGTTTCAGGAATCGCAATGGGGCTCATCAAAGAGGGCGATGACGTTGTAATCCTTTCCGATATTCAGGGTATTGAAGACTTCCTGGGCGATATGGACTTTAAAGTTTGCGGAACCGAAAAAGGAATTACTTCTCTTCAGATGGATAACAAGGCTCGCGGTCTGTCACTCGAGATTCTCTCGCAAGCACTCTCGCAAGCAAAAGTTGGTAGGTCTTTCATTCTTGATGCGATGCTAGAGACCATCGAGGGTCCACGCGCAGAGCTTTCACCTTTTGCTCCTCGCATTGAGACTATTTATGTTCCTGTTGATAAGATTAGAGATGTCATTGGAAGCGGCGGCAAGGTTATCCGCGGAATCCAAGAGGAGACAGGTGCTACCATCGAAATCCAAGAAGATGGAACGGTGCATATTGCCGCTATCGATGGCGAAGCTGGAGATGCAGCTCGCGATATCATTCTCAGCATCGTAAAAGAACCTGAAGTCGGAGAAGTATATGATGGCGAGGTAGTTGGCATCAAAGACTTCGGCGCCTTTGTTAAGCTTACACAGGGTAAAGACGGTCTTCTTCATATTTCGCGCATGGCAAACGGTCGTGTTGCTAAGGTTGAAGATGTTTTGAGCCTTGGCGATATCGTGAAGGTTGAAATTATTGAGGTTGGAGACAACGGAAAGATTTCTCTTGATCGCCTCGATAAACCTGAGGCACCTGCCTCAACCGGCGGAAATGATCGTCCTCGCAAAGAGGGTTACGACAATAATCGTAAAGGCGACAACCGCCGTCCGCGTCGTAGAAACTAAGTAATTTGTAGAACACTCACGCAAACGTAATGCCTCCTTAGATGAATCTCTAGGGAGGCATTTTTGGGGCTATAGGAAAAAATGTGTTGATGAAAAACTGAATAGTTGCAGATAAGACCTCAGAAATGGGGTCTTTCTGTTGATGTCCACCAACAGGTTACTCGGAAAAAATGTGTTGATGAATTTCATCATT
>JBMNSJ010000043.1:0-18063 GCA_050945135.1 Raoultibacter sp. | reverse complement strand
CATCGCCTTCCTTTGAATCCGTTTTCGTGGTAGTTAACAGATTCTAGACGATGACCGTATCTTCATGTTCAGGCTGGCTCAGCCTTCAAATCAAATTTCTCTTTACACCAACATTCGGCACGCGATCCATCTTCTTCACCGCGGCTGTGGGCAGAGCGATGTCTGTGTGCTATGCGTGCTTGAGAAGCAGGGTTCTGCATGCGAATGTGCTGCTATTAATTGCGGAGTGGCGCTGTTGGCTGCGGACCTATGCAGGGTGTGATGCTTGTCCACGAAACTGAGCGCGCAGGAGTGATGCGCTCGTATCTACCTCATAAATCTTGGAGCACGTCTATAACTTTTGTATGGGCGCTTCTTACGAGAGCCATGGTAATACACGCCTCTTCAAGCTTACGCTCATGTAAGAGTGCCGAAAGACAAGACACTGCTTCAAAGTATTCCGTAAAAGAAAGATTGCCAACTACGCCTTTGAGCGTATGAGCACAACGAAAAGCCTGGTCGATATCTTGGGCTTCAAGGTGAGTCTCGAGTTCTGCAAAATGAGGATCGGTGGGGAAGCGACGTAAGAACTTCTCGAACATCTCGTTGTTGCCGCCAAAACGATCGACGCCCCCGACATAATCAATGCCGGCTTTTTGCATTTTTTCAATCACGGCTGCGTCCATAGTGCTTCACTTATTCCCAAGCGCTACGGCCGATAAGAGCGCGCTTGCCAATATCGCTGCGGAATTGCTTGCCTTCGAAGTTAATCAAATCGCACGCTTCATAAGCCTTTTCTCGAGCGCTTTCAAAGCTTGAGCCAAGACCAACAACATTAAGAACGCGCCCACCTGCAGTGACAAGTTCGCCATCGCTGTTGATGCTTGTTCCTGCGTGGAACACCGAAACGCCAGGGATGCTTTCTGCTTCATCAATGCCTAGTATGACCTTGCCTTTTTCGTACGACCCCGGATAACCTTCGCTGGCAAGTACCACACATACCGCCCAGGAATCCGACCATTCAAGATTGATGTCTTCGGGTTTTCCTTCGGCAACAGCGTGCATAATCTCTACCAAATCGCTCTTGAGGCGGGGAAGCACTACCTGGGTTTCGGGATCTCCAAAGCGAGCATTAAACTCGAGCACTTTAGGCCCCTGCGGTGTAAGCATGAAGCCGCCATAGAGGATGCCCCGATAATCGTTGTCGAAAGGAGCACGCGCACTTGCGGCCGCAGCTTGCTCCATGAGAGCTTTCATGGTTGAAAGTTCGTCTTCGGTCACGATGGGAACCGGCGAGTAAACGCCCATGCCACCTGTGTTAGGACCAAGATCGCCATCAAAGGCGCGTTTATGATCTTGGGCAGGCTCCATGCAGAAAGCCTCGCCGCCAGATACGAAGGCAAGAAGCGAGCATTCTGGACCTGTCATGAACTCTTCGATAACAACAACCTGCCCTGCGTCTCCAAATTCTCCGTCAAAGCAGCTTCGAACTGCAGCTTGGGCTGCCTCAAGGGTTTCTGCGACGATAACGCCTTTTCCGGCTGCAAGACCATCAGCCTTCACCACAATAGGGGCGCCAAGTTTTTCAACATAAGCAAGAGCTGCCTCAGCTTCGGTAAAACGCGCATAGGCTGCGGTGGGGATATTGTTTGCATCCATGAATTGCTTGGAATAGGACTTGCTGCCTTCAAGCTGAGCCCCTTGGGCGTCAGGACCAAAGGTGGCAATACCTGCGCCACGCAACACATCTGCCACACCAGCGACAAGAGGCATTTCGGGGCCGATGACCACCATATCGATTTCATTATCCTGGGCAAAGCCTAACACTGCAGCGCCATCATTTATGTCAAGGGTGGCGATGTTCTTGGCGATGGAGGCTGTTCCACCGTTACCTGGAGCAACGAAGAGACGCTCACAGTGGGGAGATTTTGCAAGAGCCCACGTAATTGCGTGCTCTCTTCCACCACTTCCTAAAACCAAGATGTTCACGAATAATCCTCTCCTCTGTAGTTAGTACTTATCCGCATTGCGCGATACGCGAGCGAATTTGCACGGAAACTGCTCTTATTTACTCGTCCAGCCTCGCACGATAGTTTGCTCGCGATCGGGGCCAACGCCGATGATGGAAATGCGAACGCCCGAGAGCGCTTCGAGGTACTCAACATACTTCCTCGCGTTTTCGGGGAGCTCTTCGTAGCTGCGGCAGGTGCTGATGTCGACGCCTTTCCAGCCAGGAAGCTCTTCATAAATTGGCTTGGCATGGAACAGAACGCTTTGCTGCATAGGGAAATAATCGTAGCGGACACCTTCGCACTCGTAGGCAACACAAACCTTGATTTTGTCGAAGGCAGACAGCACATCGAGTTTGGTGAGCGCAACATCGGTTAAGCCATTGACCTCAGCTGCATAACGAGCGATTACGGCATCAAACCATCCGCAGCGACGTTTGCGTCCTGTGGTTACGCCATATTCGTGACCCTCCATGCACAGCAATTCTCCGTCGATTGCTTCTTGACCGACACCGCCGTTTTCTTCGTAGCGCTGTTCGGTGGGGAAGGGGCCGCCGCCAACACGAGTAACATAGGCTTTCTGGATTCCCAAAACTTTGTTTATGGCTGTAGGTCCGACTCCAGATCCTGTTGCTGCACCACCAGCGCAGCATGAAGAAGACGTGACATAAGGATAGGTTCCGTGGTCGATGTCGAGCAAAGTACCTTGCGCGCCTTCAAACAAAATGTTTTTGCCTTCACGAAGTGCGTCGTTTAAGACTTGCGCCGCCTCAGTAATATGCGGTTTTAAAATGCGTCCGACCGGTAGGTATTCTTCACAGATTTCGTCAACGGTATATGGCTTCAAGCCGTAAATTTTTTCGAGTATAGGATTCTTTTGAGAAAGGGCTGTTTCCACTTTAAGGCGAAAGATTTTCTCATCGAGCAAGTCTTGGAAGCGAATTCCCTTGCGTGCAGCTTTGTCCTGATAGCAAGGGCCAATGCCACGTTTCGTGGTGCCGATTTTATTTTCGCCAAGCGTTTTTTCGTCAGCCCCATCAAAATCCTTGTGATAAGGCATGATGATGTGTGCATCGCAGGAAATCTTTAGGCGTTCGCACGAGATACCTTCGTTCTCGAGCATAGTCATTTCTTCTACGAGAACAGCCGGGTCAATCACTACGCCGTTGCCGATAACGGGGATGGCGGTTTCTTCCAGAATGCCGGAAGGCATCAGGTGAAGCGCGAGCTCTCGGTCTCCACGAATAACGGTGTGTCCGGCGTTGTTTCCGCCTTGGTAGCGCACAACGAAATCGTAATCACGTGTGATTAAATCGGTAACTTTGCCTTTGCCTTCGTCTCCCCATTGGGTTCCGACGATTACTGTGCTGGGCATCGTGTTCCTCTCCTCAGGTCTTGCCTGCTTATTTCCTTGGCGGACCAAGCCGCCGCTGCGAATACTATATACATCAAAGCCGTGATTATTCTATCAAAGTTCCAGCATATTCACGGGTGAATCACTTGATTGCATGAGGCTTACAATCTCTTTGTGGCAGGTGAAAATAATGACTTGGCGCTTTTCGGCAAGCTCAAAGAGGGCGCGTATTGCCCCAAGTCGCCGAGTTTCATCAAAGTTCACGAGAATATCGTCTGCCATGATGGGAATAATGCGCCCAACATTTTCTGCCGCAAGTAGAAGAGCAATACGCAAGCTCAGGTAGAGTTGCTGACAAGTTCCAAGTGAAAGATGCATGGGTTCTCGCACAGTTTTGACGGCATCAACCACTTGCAAGCGCCCTTCACCGGTCATGCGCACCTGCACCCAGGCTCCATCAGTCATCAAAGAGAGCAAACGGCTTGCCTGCTTATAAACCTCTGGCTGACTCTTGCTTTCCCAGGCATTGATAGCTGTTTCGAGCATGCGCTTCGCAAGGAGAAGACGTGCGTAATCTTCGGCACTTTCTTGGAGGCGTGTGGTGAGTTGCTGGTTGGCGAGCTTGAGTTCGTCGAAACGCGTGTAGTGCTCTGCCTGCGAAAGCTCTTGCTTGATTTCGCCATAGCGACGGTTGATTCTTGCGTTTGTTTCGGAGATGGTGGCGCGCTGCTGTATCTTTTGCGCAATCAGGCTTTCGATGGAGCTAGTTGAAAGAAGGGTTTGCATGGGAAGCTTGTGCGCAAGCGATTCTTTTTGTTCGTGGATATCGCTCAGGCTTTCCTCTAAGCTTGTGAGCTGCGAAACAAGAGCTTGCTGCTGCTGGATAAAGAGGTTTTCTTGCGTCCGATCTTCTTTGACTTCATCAAGGATTGCCCGGGCTCGACGCAGTGATCCTTGCGCGCTGTCAAGGCCTATGCCGTCCAAATACTCGGTCACTTTTGCGCGGTGCTCGGTCATGTCAGCTTCGCAGCTTTCAAGCTTCTTTTTATCTTGAAGCATGACCCACTGGGCATCTTTCTTCTTTTGGAGAAGCTCTTCGTCGGTTTTGCTCGGCCTAAACAGCATGACCATGGCTGCGCCTGCGAGTAGAACGGCAAAGGTGATAAGGCCTATTCCTACGGCGGTAAAAGAAAGGCTCGCTATTTCGCGACCGTGCAAAAACACGGGAACACCTGCGAGAAGAAACAAGAGGGGCAGCGCTACCGAGAGGATAATCTGTGTGCGGCGAGAGCTACGTGTTGCGTGCTCGAGTTCTTGTACATCATCGGCTTCGAGGAGCGCTTCGTATCGTGCTTTCGATTCGGTATAGGTATCTTTTGCAAGAGAGTGGCGGTGTTTGACCCTGTTTTGCTCTTCGAATAGCACATCAATGTGCTCGCGATAGTTGAGCTCTTCGCTCGACTCAATTGGGCGAACGCTCGAGTTGCGACTTTGCTCATAAAGCTTATGTTGCAGATCGAGCTCTTGTTCTTGCTGCAAAAGATTGTCGCGCCGCTCAAGAGTTTTCTCAAGCTGAGCATCAAGGCGCTCAAGGCTCGCTTTATAGCCACTAAAGGCTTCGATTTCGGTGTTGAGAGATTCGAGCTTAGCAGAGAGAATAGATCGCTCAGGTTCAAGCTCATAAAATTCGCGGTCTTGGTTTTTTAGACGCTCTGCTTCTGCTGCGGCAACATCGAGTTGCGCACGTACCTCTTCTTGCTCGGCTTTAAGCTGCACTATGGAGTGCTCGATGCCCGAAGCCCTCGACGTGTACTCGCTGATGCGGGCTTGCAGTTCACCGAGCGCTTGTGTGGGCGAAGCATAGGTGCCTGAGCCTGCGGTGAGGAGCTTTGCGGTTACGTCGGAGGTGTTTTTAAGCGAGCGTAACTCATCGCTGGTGAGGGCAAACATGGTCGAGAAAGTCTCTTTGTCGATGTCGTCGATAAGGTTGTTTGGCCCTTTGAGACCGTCGACATTGCGTGCGCGTGAGAATTCAAACTCTTCTTCGGTTTCGGCGTCTTCGAAAAAAAGCGAGCCGGCGCGTTCGGCATTGTGCGGTTTGTAGGTGTTGCGCCCGCCCCGAGCTTCTTCCCAACCAAAAAGTACACCACCAAAAAAGGCGTTCATAGTTGTTTTTCCAGCTTCGTTTTTGCCATAGAGCACATTCAGTTGAGGCGTGAAAGGACCTATGGTTTTGTTGGAAAATGCTCCGAAGGAATCTATCCGCATTCGTTTGAGAAAAATCGGAGGAAGTTGTGTGGGTGTTTCTGTTAGCCGATCCATGTTACGAATCGTTCCTGTTGAGCAGGTCGAGTACAAGGTTTTCGGCCTCTTGAGCAAGTGTGTCAATCTTTTTCTCGCAGCTTAAGGGAAGAGTGAGGTTTCTTTTCAAGAACTCGTCTTGCAGGTAGGCTACCTCGTTGCCGGGCTCTTGTCTGAGCGCTTCGGCTGCTTGCATAAACACGGCAGGGAAGAGGCCCTCTTTTTTGAGAGCTGCTTTGTCGTAGGGTTGCACGGTTTTATTGATGAGCGAGTCACAGAAAAATGCAGGGTAGGAGTCGTTAATGTTTTGGCGCATTTCAGCTAAGACACCTGGTTTTTCGAGGATGTTGTGCAAATCGGTTGTACCGGTAAGAGTGATACGAACGCACATTTCTTCACAGTGTGCCTTGCCATTTTCACGGAAAAGCTCGCGCATTATCTTGTCGAATACGTCACTGAGGCTGGTGCAGCGGCTGACATCGAGCTTGATGCGCTGCCAAACAACGCTCGCTGTCGGGATGAATTCTGCCTGATTACGCGCGTTTTCTGTAAGAGTTACTTTAAGAATTCCGCGCTCGCCAACCTCACCAATATCGCGACCCTGTATGCAACCCGAAAAAGCAATCTTAGGATTCTCGGGTGTAAGTATTTTTCGCATATGGATGTGGCCAAGCGCCCAATAGTCAAGATTTGCTCGAAGAAGATCGTTGGGATTGGTTGGTGCTTTGTCGGTATCGATGTTGAGCCCTGTGTGAAGGAGTCCAACCACAAAGGGAGTGTAGACGCCCGTAGAGGCGTACGCAGCTTCGCGAGTGATGCCCTCGGCAATGTTTTCATCGCTTGGCCAGGTTTGATTGAAATACCCACGACCAGCGATAGTGGCTAGAGGTTCACCATCTTTTTCGAAAACGACAAAGCCTGGCTTATCGGCAGGTAGCATAAAAGTGTTAGGCGGAAATTCGAAAAAACGATGCTGCCACGAGGTATAAGGATCGTGATTTCCGGTTACTAAATACACCGGGATGTGAGACTCGTTGAGCTTGTTGAGACCATCGAAGAAGCATCGATAGTCAGCATAAGAGGCCTTGGCAAGATCGAAAACATCTCCTGCAATAAGCACAAAGTCGACTTGGTGCTCGATTGCCGCATCAATTACACGCTGATAGCTTTCAGCTATAGCGCTTAAAAGCCGCTTCGCCCATGAGTCAGAAAGTGCCTGCAGGCCTCGGAAGGGAGCGCCTAGATGCAGGTCGGCGGCGTGAATAAATGTCACTTGTTTCGACATAAGCTCAGTGTAGCGCTAAACGTTAAGCTTTGCATTTATTAGTAAGCTCCAACTCGCGAATCATCAACATATCCAGAGAAGCGGGTGTGCTCTGCGCTGAAGGCAAGAGATATATCGCGTGTTGGTCCGTTGCGGTGCTTAGCCACAATAAGCTCGGCAGTTCCCCAGTCTGGGCGCCCGTCGCTTTCACCCTCCATTTCGTCCATGCTTCGATCGATGAACATTACGATATCGGCGTCTTGCTCGATTGAGCCTGATTCGCGCAAGTCAGATAGCATGGGGCGTTTTTTACCACGCATTTCAACCTGACGCGAAAGCTGAGAAAGGGCAATAACGGGCATGTTCATTTCCTTAGCTAGCACCTTCAAACCACGCGAGATTTCACCAACCTCGACGGCGCGATTTCCATCGCGGCGCTGTTGAGGTGGCTGCATGAGCTGCAGGTAGTCGACGATAATGAGGCCATTGGTTTTTCCGCGCAGCTCTCGGCGAGCCTTAGCGCGCAGCTCGAGAATAGAAAGTGAGGGTGTGTCGTCGATGTAGAAATCTAGCTTTGAAAGATCGTTTGCTGCCTCGGCAATCATTTTCCAGTCGCCTTCGCTTACGTTGCCGCTGCGAAGTTTTGAAAGATTGATTCGCGCTTCTGAGCAGATGATACGCTGTACGAGCTGAGATGAACTCATTTCGAGAGAAAGAAAGGCAACAGAGGTATTTGCTTTTGCTGCATTTACGGCAAGGTTGAGGGCGAAAGAGGTTTTACCAACACCTGGTCTTGCAGCCAAAATGATTAAGTCTCCGCCGCGAAGGCCGTGGAAAAGATCGTCGACATCTTTGAAGCCGGTAGGAACTCCAGCCATGCCGTTTTTCTGGGCGGCAAGTTTGGTGATTTCTTCGAAGGCGTCATTAACGAGGATGTCCATTTTTTGGAACTCAGATGAAACGCGTCTCTCGGTAACCTGGAAGAGCGTTTTTTCTGCTTCTTCGACAACGATGTTCAAATCATCGGGGGCATCGTAGGCGAGTGCGTTTATTTCTGCGGATGCGTAAATTAAGTCGCGCAAGATAGAGGTGCGCTTTACGATTTCGGTGTGGTTATACCAATTTGTGAGTGCAAAGGTGTTATCTGCAAGCTCGACGAGGTAGGCTTTTCCGCCCACGGCTTCGAGTTGCCCGGAGGCATTCAGGTTGTCTGCAAGAGAGATCTGGTCAACCGGGATACGGCGGACATACAGATCCATGACTGCCTCAAAGATGAGGCGATGAGCCGGACGATAAAAGTTTTCTGGACGAAGTTTTGTCGCAATTTCGACAACTGCTTCTTGGTTTAGCATGCATGCAGCCAGTACTGATTTTTCTGCTTCAATGTTTTGAGGAAGCGACTTCGATTTTTGCGAAGAACCAGGTGAATTCTGTGAATAACTATCGGTTCCGCTGTAAGGAATTACGTTTTCGGGCATGAATCGTCCTTTATGCTGCGAGTGTCCTATACTGTTTCAGCACCTAGTGTACAACAGATATAATCGCAGGTCATGTGCTTTTTTTAGGTATTATTGAGCTCGCGAGTTATCCACCGTGCTTTTCGAAAAGCGCTGAGTCCCACCTGCGATAAGACAGTTATTAACACTTTCCACAAATTTGTGTTGTGGAAAAAGCTGTGAGAGTCGCTGTGGGCTTGCTGCGCGATGAGAATTAGTGAGAAGTATTGCTATGTGCAGTCCGAGCAGCGAAGTTAGGACTCGCGCTAAGACTGCGGAATAATACGGCTCGAAACGTGTGTTTTGGCGCAAGACTGGAGATGCCCTGTGCATACGATTTACTGGGAGGGGAGACGCTCGCTGCGCTAATGGAGCAGCTTGCGACAAAGCTCGTTCATGAGACCAGTACAGCCATCGCATACATCCTGAAAGCAGCTTTCGAAATCGTGCGTATACCAGGGATCTGCAACGTCGGCCGAGCTTCCAGCATACTCGAGGAGCTTGCGAACTTTGTTTTCGGGATCATTGTTGTAGAGGTTTCTTATAGAGCGCATGTTTGCTTCGTCCATCCCGATAAGGAAGTCAAAGTTTTCGTAATCGTTTTTACGAATGCGGCGGGCGCGTTTTTCCGAGTAATCAATACCTAGGGAGTCAAGCTTCCTCGCTGTTCCTGGGTGTATAGGATTACCGAGCTCTTCTGAGCTTGTAGCAGCGGATTCGATATGGAAAAATTGGCCAAGTCCTTCGCGCGAGGCAAGGTCTTTCATCACGAACTCTGCCATAGGGGAGCGACAGATGTTTCCGTGACAGACAAACAATATCGATATCTTTTGCGGGTTCATACTTGCATAGTATAGCGTAGGCAAACCTCCTTCCCGAAGATTCTGGCCAAGCCATCCATTAGGCGGCGAACACGCTCATTCAGCACCAAGCGAGTTCCGTTCAGCCATGGGGCAGCGAGCATGTGCATCCAGCAGCGAGTGCGCCACCCAGCGCGCGCCACTCATATTTCACCTTCGTCCAGCTATCCCATCCGGGCGCGATATCGATGTATCTTCGCCGCAGAAATCTACTTTGCGAATTTGGGCAGGATTTTGGCACGAAACTGCTTCCGCTTGCATTTTGAAGGCCATATGGTGGGGTTTGGGCGCCTTCACGCTGTTATCGGAATGGATGTCGAGCGAATAATACCAGGTCGCATTATCTATCTCCTCGAAATCCTGCAAGCGCAAGCAGTTTTGTTCCACGAAAGGCGCTCAATCGCAGATGTAGGTTGGCACAAGCTTGCATCGTGCAAAGGGGTGCGCCTTAGTGCAAAGACGACGCCAAGCGAAGAGATGCATCTGAGCTCACAGCCACGTCAAACGCTGAAGCCCCCCCTAAACTCACAGTCTCGTCAAACGCAAAAGTACCCCTGACGCAGAATTTGCAGCGAAACTTATCAAAACGACTATCTCCAAGTACAAAATTGCGATTGCTTACAGGTTTTCCTGAAATCCCGAGAGCTATGGAAGGAGAATCTCGCGTGTTACTTGCATAATGCCTGGTGATTCATGCAATGAGACATACACGACAGTAAGCAATCGAAGTTTTGTACTTCCAGGAAGGGGTGCACGCGCGTTTCGAGCTTTTGGGTAGCGAGCCTTAAATCTAGGTGAGGTTGAACGATTCACGCTCAAGAGGTGGGCACGCAAAAAGCCCCGAGGCGAATGCATCCCGGGGCTTAGATTGTTGCAAGTGAATCAAAAAGCTATATTGACTTAAGCCTCTTCAGCCTCCTTTGTCTTTGCGATGGTTTCGGCAGCTTCAGCAGCAGCTTCTGCATCTCCAGCAGCATCTGCTTCTTTGACGCTCTCGGCAGCTTCGCTCACGATTTCTTCTTCAATCTCTTTGAGCTCTTCTACCGCTGCGGCTTCTTCAGCAGCTTCTTCGGCGGCACCAACAAGCAGTTTAACCGTCGTTTTGACATCGCGATACAGAGATACGAGAACCTCATGCTCGCCTGCAGTTTTGATGGGGCTTTTTAGGTCGATACGACGCTTGTCGATTTCTTGACCAGTAGCCTCAGCCAAAGCTTCTGCAATCATTACAGAAGTAATCGAACCGAAGAGTTGTCCTTCTTCACCAACATTAGCTTCAATGCTGATAACAACGCCCTCGAGACTGTCTTTGGTCGAGTTTGCTTTTGCAAGACGCTCTTCTTCGCGTTTTTCGATGTTGTGCTTGCGCTGCTCAAGCTGCTTCAGATTTCCACTGGTAGCAGCAACAGCGATTTTCTTTGGGAACAGATAGTTGTTGGCAAAGCCGTTAGCGACATCAACGACATCGCCCTCGCCGCCTTTCCCTTTCAGCTCCTGTAAAAGAATTACTTTCATCCTTACCTCCTTAGCCTAGCGGTTACGGCGATCGCCACGACCACTGATGGCAGGAACCGTGTAAGGCATTAAGGCCATTTCGCGTGCGCGTTTTACGGCAGATGCAACGTCACGTTGGTGTTGAGTGCAGGCACCCGTTACGCGACGTGGCTTGATCTTACCGCGATCGGTTACATATTTACGCAGCATCTGAGTATCTTTGTAGTCGATGTACTCCGCGTTTTCTTTGCAAAACTGGCAGTACTTACGACGTGGCTGCTTTGAATAGTCGGACATTACAAACCTCTTTCCGGGTTTTGTGCGATGCTTCTTGTCTTGTCAGGATTCTTATAGACTCAAATACGGAACAAAAGCCGCTCTTCTTATCTGTGTAAACCTTTCAAGACAATCTTGCGTAGCTTAAAAACCCTCCTTCAAAATCTTTAGAATGGGATGTCTTCATCATAGGCAGATGAAGTCGTATCAACTTGAGGAGCAGGCGATACAGGAGAGGGAGCAGCCTGGTATCCACCGCCACTAGTGCCGCTATCCGAGCGACTGGACATGAATTCCAGCTCGTCGACGATAACCTCGATCTTTGATCGTTTCTGACCGTCGCGTTCCCATTGGCTCCAGCGGAGTTTACCTTCGATGGCGACCTTAGCTCCTTTGTTCAGGAAGCGAGAAAGACTTTCTGCGCGTGCACCGAACATCGTGCAGTCGATAAAGTTGGGGTAATCTTCCCATTCTCCAGATTGTTGATTCTTGCGGCGATCGTTAACAGCAACGCCGAAGCCGAGTACCGGCAGGCCGCTCGCGGTTGAACGCAATTCAGGATCGCGGGTTAGATTTCCACTGATGATTACTCTATTTATGCTCATTGTCTTACCTCTTCTTGTACCGAAGCCCCTTTTGGGGCATTCCTCTACATCGCTTGTTTACGCGCGATCATAACGCTGCACGATCATATGACGCACGACGGCATCAGTGATACGCAGGATACGATCAAGCTCGGCAATGTTTTCGGGATTTGCATGGAAGTCGATAAGTGTGTAATCACCGTCGGTTAGATCGTTGATTTCGAAAGCGAGTTTACGCTTTCCCCATTCTTCGACTTTGTCGACAGATCCTTTGCCCTCAACAATAGCGTTTTCGACACGCTTCATCGTTGCGGCGCGGACTTCTTCGTCGATTGACGGAGCAACAAAGAACAATAGTTCATAAGCCTCCATTAGCTCACCTCCTTTGGACTGTTGGCTTCGGGGCTATAGAAGGCGCTACCCGAAGCAGGAATTAGCTCGACTATTCTAGCACAGGAAAAGTGCCTGTGCTAGAAAACTTAGGTAATCCCGTCACTGCCTGATGCAATCCATCATAAAACTCGATTCCTACAGAAATCATGCAGATGTTCGACAGTCTTTCTGCAGAAACCATACAGGCGGGTTTCAAGCTATTTATGTGACGAAAGTTATTGCAGGTCACGCAGGATATTAAGACTCATCCTCGGACACGTCATCTTCATCAAGATAACGTTCTTCAATTTCTTCATCGTCGTATTCATCGGCCTCTTTGAGGTCGCTCATGAAGTTTGGTGCAGAACCTATGTAGGCAGGCTGAGACTCGAAAACACACTTTTCACCTTCGATGGTGTAAAGGTAACCACATGCCATTCCTTCTGGCTCACCAGGGATTCCTCCCTCTGCGATGAGAGAATCGCGCACGCCTGCGTCAGTTTCGATATAGCCGTCATAGCAAAAAGCGTAGGCATCGGCGCCGCGCGCACCTTCAACGGTGTGCTTAGCGGAGTCGTAGCAGTCCTCTGCCGATTCGCCTGGATGGTTTTCGATAAAGAGATTGTCTTTCACAATCAAAGCGGTGAAAGGAGTTACCTCAGAGCCCTGATCCATTTTCTCTTTTGCTTCTTCAAGTACGAAGACCAATACCTTTTCTAAGAGTTCTGGAATCTCAGGAACTTCGGTTTCTTTGTTTTCTATGACTCTATCAGCCATGATAGCCCCCATATCGTTGTTGAATGCTTGTGTTTCGAGGTTCTTTATTGCTAGATTCCTATTATGACATAGCTCGCATTGCTGCGATTGAGGACTCGTTGAAAAACTAGATAGTACCTTGTTTTTTAAGCTTCGAGATTGCTTGGACGCGGTTATGGACGCCAAGTTTTTGGTAGCAGTTTGCAAGATGCTTCTTTACTGTTTGAATTGAAATGAAAAGCGATTGAGCAATCTCTTTTGCGGAATAGCCTTCTGCCAGCAGCTCAAGAATTTCACGCTCACGACCTGTGAGCTCGGCTTGCTCGGAGATGTCGTAGGGTTCGCGAAGCCTTTTGGGCGGCAGCTCACGAAATAGCTCCGTGGTAAACACAAGCTCTTGGCTTAAGCTTTGCCGTTTGAGAAGATCGTAGACATACGACGAGTTCTCGATGCATGCCTGACGGGCTCCTATCTCTTTCATAATTGTGAGCGAACGAGTAAACCAGGCATCTGCTCCGTCAACTTGTCCTTGTGCTTCATGGTGCAGTGCAATGAGCAGCTCGAACTGCATTCGGGCGAGACGACGCTGTGCGGGTATGCGCTGGGTAAAGGAAATCAGCTCATCAATATTTTCGTGCTTTTGGTCTATCAGCTTGATGGCTGATTGTATCCAGACTATAGGATCCGCGCAGGCGATTTCGCCGCTTACTTCGAAATCAGAGATTTGCAAAGCTCCAGATGAATACCAGAAAGCAAGGGCAGAAAGAGAAGGAAAGTTGCGCGCAAAGCCCAGAGGCGAGAGGGCGATTGCTTTTTTCACAGCCTCCTTGGATGCTTCATGCTTTCCTGAAAAGTAATGGCTGAGCGCTACAAAGCCTTGCACTTGCCCCACTAAGGCAGGAGACCAGCAGGTATATGCATGCGACAATGCCTGTTCGGCGCACTTGTGAGCCGTTGCGATGTCGCCGCTTTTATAGAAGACATTCATGCGCGCGACGTGACCATAAAGTGCCGCTGGATGCTGAGATTGCGTTGCCGCCTCGCAGGTGTTTAGAGATTCTTGCGCCCAGCGAAGAGACTCGCCATAGTTTCCGAGCAGAGAGCTAAGCAGACTTGCGCAACTGAGAGCTGCGCTTAGAAACATGTCGTTGTTTTTGAAAGGGTCTTGTGCAAGCGTCTTAGTGAGCAAGTCAAGAGCTTTTTCGGGTTCAGTATCTGCTGGAGATGTTGCCACCACGAGGGCATTGACATGAATAAGATAGCTTTCGTTTCTGGAAAGATAGGTAGAAGCAGCTTGAGTGATTGTTGGGATTTCTTGCGTTTCACCTGCGGCATTATAAGCGAGCGCTTTGAACGCCATTACAAAGCCAAAGAGCTCATCGTTATGAGATGTGAGCGAATCTTCTGCTTCGCGAATTCGAGTGAGCGCCGCTTCAACCTTGCCTGTGAGGGCTAAAGGAAACGATTCGATTGCTGCAAGAGTGGTGTTGTGCGCGATTCGTTCGTTGGGCAGATACTCAAACCACCTGAGTAGCCTGAGGTAATCGTCGTGCATGCAAAGACTGCTCCAGTTCTGGAGGATGCACGCGGTAATCGTTTCATAATCCTCAAGCAAAGCAGCAAGCTTAATTGCTTCATCGAAAAGCTCGTTTTCCTGATACCAGCTAAGCGCCTTTTTGCGGGCAATGTTTGCGCAGCGTGGGTTATTGGCTTGGAAATGGCGCAGAGCCTCTTCGGCAAACAAGGAGTGATAGCGATACCAGACGATGTCGGCGTGCTTTGCAACGGTGGTAATAAAGAGCCCATTGTTTTCGAAGTGTCGTAGTGATTTCTGCACTTCTTGTTCTGGTTTACCAAGAATGTGAGCAACAAGAGGGGCTGAAAAGTTTGGTAAACAACAGCTAGCTGCCAAGAATTCGTAATCACGTCTTTCTAGACGACCAATCACTTCTTCGATTAAGTAGGTACCAATAGTTTCCTTGGTTTGTTCGTGAGAAGAAATATCTGAGATGCTTGCAGGATTGGTGGCAGATAAGGAAAAGAGCTTGACCGCAACAGGCCATCCTTGTGTTCGGTCAAAGACGAGCTGCAACTCTGTACTGTCTGCCGGATGCTTAATTTGTGCATAATATGCCGCAATTTCTTCGTAGCTGAAGGCGAGGTCTTTTTCGTTGATGCGTCGCGCGAGACCTTGCACAAAAAGCTTCGAGAGGCTCAGTTTAGGCTGAGTTCTTGTTGAGATAATAACGTGTACATTTTCTGGCATGTGCGAGATGAAGTAGGACAGAGACTCATGCACCATCGAATCCGGCTGGAGTTTGTGGTAGTCATCGAAGATGAGTAGCACTTGTTGCTGATAGCTCTCGAGTGCCGAAAGAAACTGATCAATAAAAGGAAGCGCCTGTTCAAGATACTGAAGGCTGCGGGTAACCGAAATAAACTCTGGAAAGTGAATGCCCTGATCTGCGGCTTCACGCAAGACTGAACGCCAAAAGCGGTCAAGTGCCGTGTCTTCTTCGTCAATAACAATCCAAGGGTGAAGACATTCTACGTTTGCTAGGCTTGAAAGAATAAGCGAGCTTTTACCGTAGCCTGCTGGGGCGTGAATGAGGGTTACAGGCACTCGATTTTGCTCATCGAGAAA
Source organism: Raoultibacter sp. (assembly GCA_050945135.1). Taxonomy (GTDB): domain Bacteria; phylum Actinomycetota; class Coriobacteriia; order Coriobacteriales; family Eggerthellaceae; genus WRIS01. The sequence goes on along the minus strand of JBMNSJ010000043.1, from coordinate 2,674 downwards.
GTTAGTAAGGCGTTTCCTGAAGAGGATAGTGGCATGCGGGTTTGGATTTTTCGCCGTGTCTTTTGGCGTGGCGAACGAAGTAACTGAGTGTTTACTGTTTTCGAGCAAGTTTCACCACGGCTTTTCTTAACGACAATTTTGACCCGAATGTGACTGATACACAATCATATGTGTATTGAGCTGTAACATGCTTCAGAAATGTTGTAGGAGCACAAAAAAGCTTCTGAACAGGTAATTTACATTACACTATCACTGAATTCCGCAGTGAGCGTCAAATTTGCTTTTCCACGGTATCGTATCGGCTTGCGAGTTTAGGCTTTACTTTTGAGCGCAAAACGTATAATTGGATTATCTGGGAGCCTTCTAAGCCAGGTCTTTAGCCGTTTTCGATTGTAATTGGAGTGAGAAGCCTATGTATCGACCTCAAGAAATCGCCCACAGGCATTTTGCACTCAAGAACGAAACGGTTGCAGGGCTCTCAACGTTAGAGCGAGACGTGATTCGATTAGATGAGCGTATAAAACATAGCCTTTCCTCTTCTCCAATTCGAACAACCTTGTTGCGTGCCGATGCTTTAAGTGCCCTCAATATCGATAAAGTCTACCCTGATATTTATACGGTAATGAGGCTTGAAGCTGCTGGCTATCTGCTGAATAAAGCCGAAGACACCGATGCCATGCTCAAAGAGGTCTTGGCAGAGGAAAACCATCCAACAATGGATCTGTCTTTATTGGTGTATCGAACAATGCAGGCTATACAGTGGATAACCAAGTCTGGAAACGAGGCAAAGATTACCTCGCCAAACGACATGCTCGCTCTCTACGGAAGAAGCCTGGAAGGACCTCATTATTCAGAGATAAAGCCAGCTTTCCGAAGCGAGCCTTTTGTGGTCGATGCGAGAAATCAGACTCAAATTGCGTATGAGCCGCCTGATCCAGATGAGCTAATCTCGCTCCTCGACGACTTTTGCGACTTCTTAAACCAAGACACCTTATCGCCGCTTGCTCAGGCAAGCATTGTCCAGTTTCAATTCGAAGCGCTAAGGCCTTTCGATGAAAACTCTGATCGAACTGAACGCTTGCGTATGCATTATGTGCTTCATAGAAGAGGCTTCCTGGAAAACATCATTTTGCCCATCAATTTGTTCTCGGCGCACTTCAAAAATCGTTTTTATGATTTGCTAAAACCTCATTACGAAAAGACCGATGAGGAGCAAAAGAATACTATTTTATATGCCGAGGATCTTATCCTTAGTACTACACAGGTCACACATGAACTCCTAAAATTTACCCTCACGCTTCATAAGACAATCGTGAGTCTTGTGGAAAGTTGGAAAAGACGTATCGGGCGTGTTCAGCGAGGATCCACCATCGAGCTTCTGTTGTATGAGTTGGTGGGAACGCCAATTATGACTATTACTCAAGGAAGCGATTTGGCTCAACGGAGTTTTTCTGCAACGAGCGATGCTTTTGCTCGCCTTGAACATGCAGGTATTGTACGTGCCGGCAATCCTATCAGGCGCAACATGACCTTTGAGGCACCAGATGCCATGATGCTTCATGATGTGATGTATAAAAAACGCGCGGTAACGTTCAATGAGTTCGTTGAAGAAAAAGGCAATACCAAAAACATTATAAAAGCGGTGTAGGTAGCTAGATGGGGCAGCGATAGCTGCGAAGTGGGGTGTCCAGGGTAAAGATTCGCGATAGTGCGCGATTCGCAAACGCGTGAAGCGGCGAAAACGAGCATATATGCTTAATTTTGCACGTATTTGTTTGCTGGCAGTGAGTTAAATCACGCACTATCGAGAATCTTTGGCAAGCGGGGTTGAATTCAGTGGAACCGTCCGGGGTGGATAAGTTTTGCTTGGGAGGCTCAGATTTACGGCAAAGTACGAATTTTCTCCTCCTTCGCCGCCCTATCTCGGAGAAACACCAGGTCAGTTATTGGACGTACAAAAAATATCGTTCTTTGTCGCAATTCTCAGCCATAGAGCGTGTGATTCTCTGCGTTGGCATTTTAGTGTGAGTCCCTTAAGGAAGCTGGGAAACAAAAAGACCTGACGGCAAGGTCAGGTCGCAACTTTAACTGGCGGAGGAGGAGGGATGTCACAGCTGCTTCGCTCGACGCTCGCATCTGTATACGTCGCACTTCGTGCTCCTCTGCAAACAACACAAAGGTGTTGTTTGCCCCTCTCGGGTTCGAATCCCATAACGATGCTGGGAAACAAAAAGACCTGACGGTAAGGTCAGGTCGCAACTTTATCTGGCGGAGGAGGAGGGATTCGAACCCTCGTCACCGGGAATACCGGTGAAACGGTTTTCGAGACCGCCGCATTCAACCACTCTGCCACCCCTCCGCTTTTACAAGCATACATGTCTAGCAAAGACAGTATTACGCGATAGAACAGTATAATAGACCAGGGCGGATTAGAATCTTGGGAACGCTTCCGCCTCGTGGAGCTCCAAGATACTATCACGGAATCTTCGCACCTCAAACAGGAACCAAATAGAATAATGAAAAATACAGAAGGGGAAAATTCGTACTATAGTTGGACCAGCTTCTGGCATGACCCCCTGAATCTGATCCAACCCCAGTGTTAGGAAATAGATAGAATTCGACACTGAAGGGAAAGGACCAGACAATGAAAAAGACACGCTACACCACAGAGCAG
>JBMNSJ010000042.1:0-18346 GCA_050945135.1 Raoultibacter sp. | reverse complement strand
CCTGAAATGTATGTGGTAAGCGACTTACCGGTTCGTGTAATGACAAACTAATTATCGCCTAACCCACGATCTACATAGGGGAGGCTCTGACCGATTTGTTATCGGTCATATCTTCTAGAGCACAGCTGAGCGCAAGAATGAATTTATGGGCTGGCTATTTCTTTGGCGGGAAGTGCATTAGTTGGGTTCATCTAGTTTGTCGAGGAGTTCTTGTCTGCTGTGTACATCGAGCTTCGTATAGATTCTCTTTAGGTGGGTTCGTACTGTTGATTCCGAGATGAACAGCTTTTCGCTGATGCTACGGGCACTTCGCCCTTGAGCATACAGCTGGACTACCTCGCTTTCGCGTTCGGAAAGCCCATATACCTCATGCAGTATATTGATGCGTTCATCGCTCTGCTCCGCCACTTTCGTAGCGGGTTTTACAGAGACCTCAAAGGTTCTGTTTCTCATGAGCAACAAGACAAGAACGGTAGAAGTGAAAATAATTGCTAGAAGAGCCCAACCGACCAGCCCGGATTCAGCAGGAGTGCCCGTGAACACCAATATGAGATATGCGGTTAAATCGCCGACGATGTGAGGAAGCAGGTATACGATGGCGAGCGCGCCGTAAAGATAAAACGGTGGAAGAGATTGTTCTGTAGCCGCTTCGGACAAAAGGATGAGAACCCATACCTGGATGATGAAGATTCCGGCTCGCATGATTCCGAAGAAATCAGGCGGAAAATCGGAAAAGATGAGTATAAAGAAAATTGTGAGTACATAAACGCCTTCAATAGCAAAGCAAATCATGGTGAACCAGGTTTTACTTTGCTTGAATTGACTTACAAGAAAGAGGGCGAAGATCACCAAAGCAAGCCCAAACATAATCACGTTTGACGACGTCATGCTGTAGCCAATGTCGAGTGAGTAACTCCGGAATATTCCCAAACAGAAAAAGAAGGGAATGGTCATGACAAGAGTTACCACGCTTGATCTTCGCTGGGTGAAAATAATTTTTGTCCAGCTTTTTCTGCCGCCACTTTCATCGGTAAGCGTATCTGCTACCGATGAAAAAGACTGCCGTGATTGTTTTTCTAAAACAAGAAAAGCGAGAAATACAATGAGTGCGAGAAAGAATAGTATTTGCTGGAAAAACGCTTCGCCAAGATTAAGTGGAGTGGCAAGCAAGGGAAAAACTAGGACTGCAATGAGGGCACCAATAAAAAGAATCGGGCGAATTGCCGTTTGCTTTGAAAAGAAAAGAATCCCTCCAAGAAGAGACACGCTTATGCCATAAATTCCGCCCAAAACAACGTTTGAAGCAATCGCCGGAACTATGGCAACAAATGGGAAAACAAAGTATTCAACCACAACCAAAGCGACCAAGATTGCATAGAGGACCCACATATTTACGTGGTGTCGATAAGAAAACCAAGCGGAGCCAAGAAGCAAAAAGAAATATGAAGAATAGAGAGTAATAGTGGTGAACGCACTACTCTCTGCCTGTTCGTAACGAATAAGAAATGCTGCTGCAAGAACGAGCGCCACAGCAGCAACAGATAGACCGTTTTTTAACCAGGTCATTGAATCTGTACGTTCAACGGGACCCTTCTCCGACAAGCGTTCTCCCTCCGCCGCTCTAAGAAAAGTGCGATGCCTCATTATAGCCCACAGGAGGCTTATTTTGGAAAAGGTTCACCCTGTGAGTAAAATACCCGGTTTTAGGTGACACGAAAGTTGCTGAGCCTGCCCATAAATACCAGTTTCAGGTGACAACTAAAAATTTCTACCTTCATATACTGAGAACTAAGGTTCTACAAGGAGATTTTGATAGTTTCATATTCGGGGAAACATCAAAAGAAAAAGAGGAAGATTGGGAGGAAAGAGATGAAGTCATTCGATGAAAATTTAGAAGAAATTCAGGAAACTGAATCTGGGCAAGCATTGTCACGAAGAGGCTTTTTGAAAGGAGGAGTTGCCGTAGGAGCGGCGGCAGCACTTGGTGGAACTGCCCTTGTTGGCTGTTCTGCAGGAAGCGCCTCAAGCAGTAAAAGCGACACATCTAATGCGAGTGCCAGCAGCGATCTCCCCGATGCTGAGCCAATCCCGCCAGCTGATCCGCCGGAGTCATGGGACGATGAAGCAGAGGTCATCGTTGTTGGCACCGGCGGCGGCGGGCTAGCTGCTACTCTGTATCTTGCTGAGCAAGGGCATTCAATAATCGCCATTGAAAAAGAAGGAACAGTAGGTGGAGCTACGCGTCATGCTTCGGCATTCTGTAATCTTTACGGTGGTTCGAAAGAGCAAAATGCCAAGGGTATTGGTAACCCGGTATTTCCCCTCGATCCGGATGCGTTTTTCCGTAAATACAACGAAGACCATAACTACTCAATGGACGAAGCTTTGGTTAAGAATCTCATTAACCAGAGTGGTGAGGCCACCGACTGGATTCTTGAGCAACCTGGTGTAGACCTCGTTAACATGGGTCTTAAGTGGCAAGACAGAGACATTGTTGAAGGTGGTATGTACAACGTCTTTGGTATGGGCAAAACAATTGATGCATTTGAGAATAACATCGCTACTGCCGGTGGCGATATTCGCCTCAACAATAAATGCGAAGCGCTTGTCTTTGACGGAAACCGTGTTCTTGGCGTCATGGTGACTGACGCAGACGGTGAAGAAAAATACCTCAAAGGCGAAAAAGGTGTCATTCTGTGTTCGGGCGGCATAGGAATGAACAAGGATCTTATTAAGAAGTATCTACCAAGTGCCTATGAAGGAGCTGTTCAAGGTGGTCCAATGCCTTATCATACTGGCGAGACTTTCCGTATGGGATTAGGCGTTGGTGCCGACTATTCAGGATTCGATTCTTGGTGCTGTTGGGAGGGTGCCATTGACGAAACAATCGCTGGTGGAGATGGGCAATTCTGGCATTACTTCTACCACGGTGAACGTCAATTGTTCCACAATCCTTGGTTGATTATCGATAAGCGAGGACAACGTCAGCCTTACTATGCAAAAGATATCCAGCCAGAGTTTAATGCAGGTAGAGCGGGCGGTAATCTGGGCGACGTTATCAACACCACCGCTTGGATGTCTTGCATCGGTCATCACGTGTACTCAATTTGCGACTCGAATTTCCCCGAGAACATTTTTAAGCTTTATACTACTGCACCCGGAAACACCGACTCCTGTCGTATACCGATTGCTGACCCAACAAAGCTGAAGGAAAACGGTGGCTTAGTTTCGGCTGACTGGCTTGGCGAAGTTGATGATGCGGTAGAGCGCGGCGCAGTCAAAAAGGCTGATACGCTTGATGAGCTTGCCGAAATGCTATTGCTTGATCCTGATGTGCTGAAGAAGGCTGTTGAGAAGTGGAACGCGGTATGTGCTCGTGGAGTTGATGATGAGCTAGCCGTTCCTTATCACGAGTCTTGGCTCAACCCAGTTGCAGATCCTCCTTTCTACGCAGCAATCGTTGGTGGTCAGCTTGGAAAAACCCAGTGCGGGCTGCGCGTAGACGAGAAGCTTCAGGTGTTGACTCCTGAAGACAAAACAATACCTGGCTTATGGGCGAACTTCTTTGTTGTCGGTGGAATATCTGGCGAGGGTGACTATGGCGGATTCTGGAATCCTAGTATGTTCGGTGGACAGTCGGCAAGTTGGTTCTCTGGATATATCGCAGCGAAAGAATTGCTCGCGCAAGAAAAGTAGGCGTTTTTTATAAACCTCTATTCCCTTCACTTGTATCAAGCAATCAATTCGCGGAGTTTCTCGCTGGATTGGTTTCAAACAAGGAGACGAAGGCAGAAAAGTGCGAAAGTGCGCGATTCGAAAAAGAGAAAACCGCCGCCAACAGCCTAAATCCCTATGTTTTGTCGGTATTTACGACTCGGGCAAGAGAAAAAGCACGCACTTTCGCACTTTTGAGCCCTGAGGGTCAGAAATAAGATGACTTCGATAGATAGACTTTTCGCGTGACACGGGGTCTTTTGTTACATTTTATTCAACAGCGCATATCAAACGACCTATTGTGATGAGCGTGGCTTCAGCCGAGTTTTTTCCTTGAGCTGTTATCGACATGGCAAACAGATGCAGCGTAAAAGTGGTGCATAGCGTTGGAGGTGGCAACTCTTTCAGCGCTGCATTGTGTCTTGGAGGGGTTCCACGTACGCTTTTCTTATCTGCGAGAATATGATAATTTGTATTTGTTAAGTTTGAGAAACCGACCTATGACAAACTCGAATTTGTATTTGTTACTTTTCTGAGGATGACCTATGACAAACTCGCAATCAAAAAAAGGCAAGCCTACCTACGCTGCAGTATTCCAGCGTCTTGCATCAATTGTCGAGTTGCTGGAATCTTATGGCGGTCTTCCTAAACCAAAAGAAGCTCAAGGCATCTGGGATAAGCTCTGGCACTACGAAGTGCACAACTCTACCGCTATTGAAGGAAATACCCTTGTTCTTAAAGAAGTTGAAATGTTGCTTGATGAAGGCAAGGCTGTAGGCTCTAAAGACATCAAAGATTATCTTGAAGTTCTTGGATACGCTGAGGCGGCAACATGGGTATACGGAAGAGCTCTAGGCGATGATGAATGGCTACAGGAAGAATTACTTACATTAACCGAGGTGAGGCATGTCCACGCGCTTGCAATGGGAAAGGTGTGGAATGTCGCCTCTCATCCAAGTGCATATGATAGTGAGTCTCCAGGTAATTTCAGGGAGCACGATATAATGCCCTTCCAGGGAGGGATGAAGCCACCTTCCCATCCTCTTGTTTCATCAGAGATTGATGCATGGATAACGTCGGTTAATGATTTTGGGAAACTAGTCAAAGGTGGTAGATGTCCGGTTGTAGAGGCACCTGAGCATCTTGCTTTCATCCATAAAGAGTTTGAACGGATTCATCCTTTCATTGATGGCAATGGAAGAGCAGGTAGGCTGTTGTTAAACCTCATCCTGTTGAGGCTTGGTTGGCCACCGGTAATTATCTTGAAAAGCCAACGAAAACGATATTTATCGGACCTTGATAAGGCTGACAAAGGAGATCTTAGTCCTTTGGCGGAGCTCCTCAGTAGGGCAATCATCGATAGCGCTTATATCCTGATTCCTAATATCGCTGGTCCAGTTAAATGGGTTCCACTCGAAACCCTTGTTGATGAAGGATTCAGCCTACCTGCACTTCGACAAGCCGCTTCAAGGGGTAGGCTTGATGCGATCAAGGGAGCAGATGGCAGATATCTTTCTAGCAAAGCTGCAATCGAACGTTATCGAAATTCTAAGTATGGACGATAGAGCCGGAAGAAGAAGACAAGCGAATAGGGGACGTGTTGTTTACCCCTCACGGGTTCGAATCCCTTAATCGGATAAGCAGGTTTTATATAGAATATAAATAGGGTTTGACCTGGGATAACAAAGCTGGCTGGCTCGCAGGGATTCGAACCCCGATAGCTGGCACCAAAAGCCAGAGTCCTGCCGTTGGACGACGAGCCAGTTTGGACAGACGCTCCTGCGTCTTGCAGAAACTGAGCGAAACGGCTCCAGAAGAGCCACGAACGCATGCGTAAAAATGGTGGGCCGTGAGGGAATCGAACCCGCGACCTTGGGATTAAAAGTCCCCTGCTCTACCAACTGAGCTAACGGCCCACACTCATTCACGCAAAATGCGCGATTAAACATTCTAGCGGTGCGCCGGGTCTCGGTCAATGACCGAATTGCACATATTCTGTGATGTTATGAACTCCAGCACACATATTTCCCTCAAACGAAACCCAAGACAGTGGTGCGCCAGAGGGTTTATAATCAGAAGTCACACAACAAGGGAGTGCTACATGTATGGATTAAAGACCGAAAGCAGCTTTGACGCAGCTCACTTTTTGAATAACTACGAGGGAAAATGCGAAAACCTTCATGGTCATCGTTGGCGTGTTGTTGCTTATATTGAAAGCGATCGTCTGCAAGAGTCCGGACAAGAAAAAGATATGGTCATTGATTTTGCCGATTTCAAACACGCTCTCAGAAATCTCACCGAGGAATTTGATCACATGTTTATTGTTGAGGAAGGCTCTCTCGCCGAAGAGACCATTGCTTGTTTGGAGCGTGAGACTTTCCGGTTGCTTATTTTGCCGTTTCGTACAACCTCTGAAAACCTTGCACGCTATTTTTGCGATAAGCTCATCGACCAAGGCTTCCCAGTTTCGCAGATAGAAGTATATGAAACACCGCTCAATTGTGCGATTTATCGTCCAGAGCGTTAATAGTGGGGGTATCGCTGAAGTAGGTCCTCGTACTACTGACTACCGTTGACCCATCCGAATACTTTTCCCTTGCGCTTGTCCCGCTTTATTTGATATCATTTTCGTTTGTCGCTATTGACTGATTCGCACGAAGGAGCGCTTTTGTCCAAAGAAGATGTAATTGAGCTCGAAGGCACGGTTCTCGAAGCTCTACCAAACGCTATGTTTAGGGTTGAACTCGAGAATGGCCACAAGATATTGGCTCATATATCCGGTAAAATGCGTATGCATTATATCAAGATATTGCCGGGGGATAAAGTAACCGTTGAACTTTCCGTCTATGATTTAGACCGCGGAAGAATCACATACCGTTACAAATAAGGGCTTTTTTAAGCGCAACAGCCTGTCTGTTTGTGCGATTTTTGTGTGTTCAGGCTTTTTTCTGCGACGAATAAAAAGCAAATTACCACCTGCGGCTGGGTGTAGTTATAACGATTAAGAGGAAAATGAGGTCCTAAAGTAACGAGTGGTTACAAACTAGGATCTGCACAAACCGAAAGGAAGCAAATATGAAGGTACGTCCTTCGGTCAAGAAAATGTGCGACAAGTGCAAGATTATCCGGCGCCGCGGCCGTGTTCTCGTGATTTGCGAGAATCCACGCCACAAGCAGCGTCAGGGCTAGGAAAGAGGAGTCTATTATATGGCACGTCTCGTTGGTGTCGACCTTCCTCGCGATAAGCGCATTGAAGTCGGCTTGACCTACATTTATGGCATTGGCCTAACAACATCAAAAGAGATTCTGAGTGCAACTGGCGTCGAGCCAGATGTTCGCGTTAAGGATCTTACTGAAGACGATATTACAAAGCTGCGTGACTACATCCAAGAGAACCTCAAAGTTGAGGGTGACCTCCACCGCGAGACTTCTCAAAATGTAAAGCGCCTCATGGAAATCGGTTGCTATCGGGGATTACGTCATCGTCGTGGATTGCCTGTTCGTGGACAGCGCACCCATACGAATGCACGTACGCGTAAAGGCCCCAAACGGCAAATCGGTGGAAAGAAAAAGTGAGGTAGTTAAGTGGCAGCTAAGAAAAACGCGCGTACTCGCATCAAGCGTTCTGAGCGTAAGAACATTGCTGTTGGTGCAGTGCATATTAAATCAACCTTTAACAACACTATCGTGAGCATCACCGATCCTCAGGGTAATGTAATTACGTGGCAATCTGCTGGTACAGTTGGGTTTAAGGGCTCTCGTAAGTCCACTCCCTTCGCAGCTCAGATGGCCGCCGAAGCAGCAGCAAAGATGGCAATGGAGCATGGCCTCAAAAAGGTTTTGGTCTACGTTAAGGGGCCAGGATCTGGTCGCGAAACCGCTATCCGCTCACTGCAAGCAGCTGGCCTCGAAGTCGCCAGCATTCAAGACTGCACGCCTATTCCGCACAACGGTTGCCGTCAGCGCAAGCGTCGTCGCGTGTAATGAAAGGATCGAATTACTATGGCAATCAATAGAACCCCGGTTCTAAAGCGCTGCCGCCAACTCGGCTTGGATCCGGTCGTTTTGGGCTACAGCAGCAAAAAAGAATCAATTCGTCAGCCAAAGCGTCGTCGTAAAGAAAGCGAATACGGCTTGCAGCTGCGCGAAAAGCAAAAGGCAAAGTTCGTCTACGGAGTGCTCGAGAAGCAGTTCCGTGGTTACTTTAAAAAGGCTAAATCCATGCCAGGCATTACCGGCGACAACTTGATGCAGATTCTCGAATCTCGCCTCGACAACGTTGTGTTCCGTCTTGGTTTTGCACGTACTCGCAAAGAGTCTCGTCAAACCGTAACCCATGGACATATCACCGTGAATGGCAAGAAGGTAGACGTTCCTTCTTATCGTGTCCGCCCTGGTGATTTGGTAGCTGTAGCTCCTAAGGCCAAGGATATGCTGGTCATCAAGAGTGCACTAGTCTCCAACGAACGTGTTCAAGTTCCGGCATGGCTCGAAGTTGATATCGAAAAACTTCAAGGATCAGTTCTCGTGCTCCCAGAGCGCAATCAGATTGATCTCGATATCCACGAACAGCTCATCGTCGAACTGTATTCTAAATAATGATTTTTGCGGCTTTTAAGGAGGCTTATACACTATGACAGAGTTCATGAGGCCGACGGTAACAACGGAAGAAGTCAACGATACGGTTGCACGTTTCGTTGTCGAGCCGCTTGAGCGTGGTTACGGTTACACGCTTGGCAACTGCATGCGCAGGGTGCTGCTCTCTTCGTTGGATGGCGCTAAGGCAACTGCAATCCAGATTGAGGGCGTACATCACGAGTTCTCAACTGCAGAAGGCGTTATCGAAGATATTACCGACATCGTTTTGAACGTCAAAGGCCTGGTTTTCTCCGCTTTGTCTGAAGATATCGAAGAGGCAACCGCTCACGTCTCGGCTTCCGGACCATGCACGGTTACAGGTGCAGATCTGGATGTCCCAACTGAGTTTACCCTCATCAATCCCGAGCACGTTATCGCGACCATCGCTGATGGCGGACAGCTCGATATGACGATTCGCATCGGCGTAGGACGAGGATATGTTTCGGCTGAGCGCAACAAGCGTACCGAGGATCCAATCGGTGTTATTCATGTTGACTCGCTGTTCTCACCAGTTCGCCGTTGTACTTCTAACGTCACTGATACGCGTGTTGGACAGCGCACTGACTACGATAAGCTCGTTTTTGAGGTCGAGACTGATGGCTCGATTACGCCAGCTGAATCAGTATGTCGCGCAGCCAATATCATCAACCAATACATGGGTGCATTCTTAGGTCTTGGTGAAGTCGAGGAAGACGAAGAAGGCGAGATTGCTTCCATCTTTGCTCCCGAGGGACAAGAAAGCAACGCTGAGCTTGACAAGCAGATTGAAGATTTGGATCTTTCCGTTCGTTCATACAACTGCTTGAAGCGTGCCGGTATCCATGCTGTACGACAGCTGGTCGAGTTCTCCGAGAACGACCTGTTGAACATCAGGAACTTTGGTGCGAAGTCCATCGAAGAGGTGAAGGATAAACTCATCTCCATGGACCTTAACTTGAAACAATAGGAGAAAGTAACAATGAGACATTACAAGAAAGGTCGTAAGCTCGGCACCGATGCCAGCCATACCAAGGCAATAAAAAAAAGCCTTGTTAGTGCCTTGTTTTTGAACGACCGTATTAAGACCGTCGATGCACGTGCGAAGGAAATTCGCGGCGATGTCGATAAGGTCATTGGATGGGCAAAGCGCGGAGACGTACATTCGCGCCGCTTGGCTATCGCTGCTCTTGGCGACAAAGAGCTTGTTCGCGAAATCTTTGAAAAGGTTGAGCAGGGTATGTTTGCTGATCGCAATGGTGGCTATACCCGCATCCTTAAGCTGGGCAACCGCAAAGGAGACAACGCTCCTATGGTAATCATGGAGCTTGTGACTGAGCCGGTTAAGTCCAAGAAAGAAGCAGAGAAGCCAGCCAAAAAGGCTGCTGCTAAAAAAGCTGCTCCAAAGAAAAAGGCTGCTCCTAAAAAGGAAGAAGCTGTTGAGGAGAAGGCTGAGCAGGAAGTTGTTGCTGAAGAGACTCCTGCTGCTGAGGCAAAAGAAGCTACAGCCGAAGCTGCTCCTGCAGAAGAAAGCGAGAAAGTCGAAGAAGCTCCTGCAGAGGACGCTAAAGAAGACAAATAAGCTCGCTGTCATATAGCACACAACATTTCGAGAACCTGAAAACTTTCAGGTTCTCGTTTTACTTTAAGGAGTTTTTTACATCTGGGGTGAGAAGTTTTTAACAGGAGATAAACGCACAGTGTGAAAATGTGCAAAGACCTCAATGTAGTTTGCTATTTCGGGGTAAGATGTCTCTTGTGGAGAATGGATATCCGGCAGGAGGTATAGCAGATGCGTAAATATGAATTCAGCTGGGATTTGATTGGTGACATCGAAGATGGACGTCAAAATCTTGGAACACAGATGGATGTCGACGTCTATCGACTCATGCAGTTTACGCTTCGTGATGTTTTGGAGCAGAGCTACAACGCCGAAGAAGCAGATAGACTCTTTTTTGAAGCAGGCAAGCTTGCGGGAAAAGAGTTTTATAAACACGCAATCGCCCCAGTTGAGACGCTCGAAGAGTTTGTGCAAAAAGCGCAAAGAGTTCTGAAGGAGAAAAAATTGGCATCCTTCGTATCGAGACCGTAACAGAGGGAGAGGTTGTTCTTACCATCGATGAAGACCTTGATTGCTCCGGTCTCCCGGTTATGGATTACGAATCTTGCATATACGACGAAGGCTTCGTGGGTTCTCTCTTCGAGAGCTTTACCGGCAAGCCGTGGCGTGCTGAAGAGGTAGACTGCTGGTGCACCGGAGCACGAACCTGCCGCTTCAGAGTTGTCATGACCGATGAAGCTTAGATAACAAGGCTCCCTGATAGATTGCAATGTGGGGTAATCAGGCAGATATGCCTGGTAGAAACTGAGAATAATGTCCGATACAGAACTATCAAATGATCAGCTAATCGATTTGTTTTCGCGTTTGCTAAACGATCCAAAGTTCAGCACAAGTGAAGACATTGAGCTTGCCTGCAAAGAAAACCCGAAACTCGAAAGTGCCATTGAAGCGCTTCTCGAGTTACGGAAGGTGAGCTGCGCCCTTAGCCGCGGCAAAATTGATGAGAAAGTTATCGGACGGGGGTATATCCTTTCTTGCATAAAAGCTCTTCAGGCGAACCTTAATCATATGGCTTGGCAGCTCGAGCAGGTGTCAAAAGGAGATTTCTCTCAACGAATTGACTATCTTGGCAATTTTTCCGATTCGTTTAATGCTATGTGCCAAAGACTAGAAGGGCAAAGTCAGGCCCTGAATGAGCTTGCGCGACAGGACGGCTTAACTAAGCTGGCTAACCGTCAATACCTCAATGAGTATATGGCTGATCTATTTGAGGGTAATCGCTTCGCTGGCACAGATCTTAGCATTATGCTGTTTGACCTGGACTATTTTAAGCGTATCAATGATACCTATGGACACGAAGCGGGAGATATCGTGCTTCAAAACATAGCCCAAGAACTGAAGACAGCGTTTCGCACTTCAGATTTTATTGCCCGGTATGGAGGCGAAGAATTTGTAGTAATATTGCCGGGTATTAATCTTGAGCAAGCAAAAGTTATTGCTGGGCGCGCGCTGGATTATATTAGAAATACCCCAATTCGCGTAAATGGTGATCTTGAGATATCAATAACGACAAGTGTTGGCATTAGCGAAAAAGTTGAAGCCGATACAAAACCTGAGGATGTTCTTAGGCGCAGCGACATGGCTCTTTACAAAGCAAAGCTTAGTGGGCGTGATCGTTATGAATGGGTAACGGCAGAGGATGCGCGTACAAATCCTCATGACTATAAAGCCTCTACTCCGATTGAGTCTGACTTGTTTCGACAGGGCGATACGCTTGAATCAAGTATCAGCGCTGATGCAAAGCCTGCAGAATAATACGAGAGAATACCTAGGTAACTAGCACATGTTTGAAAGGAAATACTGTGGCTGATTTTACTCAATTCACAAAAGAAGTCCAAGAGAAGCTCGATACTGTCGTTGACAAGGCTTCTGAAAAAGCTCCTGAAATTGCAGAGAAAACAAAGGAGCTCATAGGTCAAGCTTCCGAAAAAGCTCCTGATATCTTTGAAGAAGGAAAGAGAAGCGCAGGCGTCTTTGTTGAGAACGCTAAGGAGTTTGCTAACGAAGCCTCACGCGCTGCTAAAGAAGTTTTTGGAGACTCACAAGACAAGGATGAATCGAAGTAAGCTTCGAAAATAAGTCCTCAATGCAGTTTAATTTCCAGACTTATATCCCAGGTGATACGCTCGTTCATCGAGCCGATGCACGAGTTAAGCTTGTGCTGCTGCTTGCGTATTCGATTACGCTTTTTCTGGTTGATACCTGGATCGGTTTGAGTGTCTGTGTTGCCGTATGCTTAGTTCTGTGCGCCGTCGCGAAAATCCCGCTCAAAAGCCTGTTCGCCCTACTTGTGCCGCTTTATGTCATTTTAGCTTTTACTCTCATATTCAATTCATTTACCTTCGACGTTACGCGGACAGCCACTCCAGGCGGTCTGGGTGCCGTATCAGCAGGAGTCTTTGCTGGTATGGAGCCAATTGCGCTAATCGGGAGTTTTGGCTTCATCCCTGAAGGCTTTGCTCGCGGCTGTTTTTACGTACTACGCATTGGCTTTCTTGTGTTTGCAAGCCTTATCCTTAGTTTTTCAACGACATCAACAGCCCTCATCGACGCTTTAAATGATTTTATGCGTCCCCTGAAGCATCTGCGTGTTCCGGTGGATGATATCGCTATGATTATTTCTGTTGCCTTGCGTTTCATTCCTATAACCGCTGCAGAACTCTTTCGAATTCGTGACGCCCAGGCTTCCCGCGGCGCGCATTTCGATGACGGGGGAATGCTAGCGCGAATAAAAGCCTGGCAGCCTGTGTTTGTGCCTTTGTTTGTAGGATTGTTTAGAAGGGCGAGCACACTTGCTCTCGCTATGGAAACGCGCTGCTATGGTATATCGAACCAAAGAACAAAGCTGCACACGTCTACATTCAGCTTTACATCGGGGGCAGTTCTGGTATGTGGGCTTATACTGTGCGCCCTATGTGCTGCTCTGCTCTAGTTTAGTAACTTTCACGCGAGATTTCCGCAAATATAACTCTGAAATCGTGTTTTCCGCGCATGTCTCCATAGGTTTTAGTATCATAAACATGTTTATTAACTAGTACCCGCACGCAAATATGCAGCACTACCCCGAACATGAGGAGGAACCCCATGAGTGTCATCATTGATGTATTCGGTCGCGAAGTTTTGGATTCACGCGGCAACCCGACGGTTGAGGTCGAAGTGGTCTTGGAAGACGGATCTTTCGGACGAGCAGCGGTTCCAAGCGGAGCTTCAACAGGAGCTTTTGAGGCAGTCGAGTTGCGTGATGGTGATGCACAACGCTACCTAGGAAAGGGAACTCTTAAGGCAGTAGCGCATGTTAACGAAGAGATTGCTGATGCTCTAATTGGCATGGATGCCGACGACCAACGTGCAATCGATTTCGATATGCTAGCTCTTGATGGCACCGAGAACAAAGCCAACATGGGAGCTAATGCAATTCTTGGCGTTTCTCTTGCGGTGGCTAAGGCTGCTGCTGAGGCTGCCGAACTTCCCCTTTATCGCTATGTTGGGGGAGTCAATGCAAACGTGTTACCAACGCCCATGATGAATATCCTCAACGGCGGGGTTCATGCTGACAACAACGTAGACTTCCAAGAGTTCATGATTATGCCTGTCGGAGCTTCTTCGAGCGCAGAATCTGTTCGTTGGTGTGCAGAAATCTATCACACCTTGAAAAAGGTTCTCAATGAGGCAGGACTGAGTGGCGGTGTTGGCGATGAGGGAGGATTCGCTCCAAATTTCAAAACAAACGAAGAGCCTCTCGAGTACATCGTAAAAGCATGCGAAGCTGCAGGCTATAAGCCTGGTGTTGATATTTTGTTCGCAATGGATCCAGCTTCAACAGAGTTTTACGATGAAAGCAAGAAAAAGTATGTTCTTGCAGGTGAAGGCCGCGAATTAACCAGTGAGGAAATGGTTGACTATTGGGCAGCTTTGGTTGAGAAATACCCCATCGTATCCATTGAAGATGGCATGGCCGAAGAAGATTGGGAGGGCTGGAAGGCTTTAACCGATCGCATTGGAGACAAGGTGCAGCTGGTAGGAGACGATTTGTTTGTTACCAACTCCAAGCGTCTTGCGCGGGGCATCGAGATGGGTTGCGCGAACGCCATTCTTATTAAGGTTAATCAGATTGGTACCTTAACCGAGACGCTCGAAGCTATCCAGATGGCGAAACAGGCAGGATACGCTTGTGTAATGAGTCACCGTTCGGGCGAGACCGAAGATACAACCATTGCCGACTTGGCAGTAGCAACGAATTCTGGACAGATTAAAACTGGTGCTCCATGTCGCAGCGATCGTGTTGCAAAATATAACCAGCTTATTCGCATCGAAGAAGAACTGGGCGAGGCTGGAAGTTACGCCGGCATGAGTGCGTTCTACAACATCAATCGCTAAGTCTTTATTCTGCTGGCAGCATCAGTCAGCAGAATAGTAGTCGAGACCCTCTGAGCTTCCTCTGTTTTTGGGTAGCATAGGGGGTCTCGCTGGTTGATGTAGCCGAGAGGCGCAGGCTTAAGAGACGATCACGTCTGCTCCGAGAGATATCAACCTTCGCCAGAGATAGCTCTACCACCGCATGAGGTATCGACTCTCACTTCTCTTGAGTTACTGCCCGATATAGATAGTAGTCTTTGATTCGGGGTTCTTTAGGATGCCAGCTTCTAGCATGCGGGCACTTTTTTGAAGGTAGATATCTGCAGATCGCTTGCAGCGCTGCGCAATCTCTTCTTCTGGATACACAGAACGCAGCTTGGCAGGCATACCAACGACAAGCGCATTGTCTTCGAAGCTCTTGCCCTCTGAAATAAGAGCTCCAGCAGCAACAATGCTATTTTTCCCCACGCGTGCGCCATTCATGATTATTGCACCCATTCCGATGATGCAATTATCACCTATTTCGCAACCATGCAAAATAGCACCATGTCCAACAGTTACTCCTTTTCCGATACGGATGGGGTAACCAATATCATCGTGCAACAGAGCACCCTCTTGGATATTGGTGTCTTCGCCAATCACTGCAGGCTCGCTATCTGCCCGAATGCTTACGCCAGTGAAAATGCTGCTGCGTGCCTCAAGGGTAACTTTGCCAATAATGCTTGCGTTTGGCGAGATACGTGCGCTAGGGTCAGCCTGTACTTGATGGTAGTCGAATGTTGCAATGTCGTGGGTCATGCTCTTCCTTTCGGCGCAAATGCTTGATGTTAAACTCAATTAATATACGTGATTCGTTAGCTCTTTACTAGCTTCGAGATGTCGCGCTTCGTGCTATTTCATATTTTGGGCATCAAAAAAGGACGCACTATCGCACGTCCTTTTTGTAGTGGCTTATCTTGTGATGAAGACAAATTTGTTCGTTTGGCCACCCAGCTTAGATGCAGGTATAGCCACCATCAACAGGAAGAATGACGCCAGTTACATAAGAAGCCTCGTCACTTCCCAAAAAGACTGCAGCTGCGTTGAGCTCGCCTTGTTTGCCGTAGCGCTTAAGGGGCACTACCTGGTTGGTATAAGCCTGGAAAGCCTCAGTATTGAGAGTTGCTTCAGTAAGCTCGGTAGCAAAGAAGCCGGGACAAATTGCGTTAACATTAATCTTATACTGCGCAAGCTCAGAAGCGAGTTCGCGTGTGAAATTGACAACGCCACCTTTGGAAGCGTGATAGGAAAGAGCGCCAGGCTCGCCTGCGCCGCCAACCATGCCATACATCGAAGCGATATTGATGATGCGACCATAGCCCTGGTCTTTCATGATGCGTGCGAAAGCGCGTGAAGTATAAAAGAGGCTGGTAAGGTCTGTCTTGACCGTGAAATCCCACTCCTCATCGCTTGTTTCAAAAATGCCGAGACCTTGGTTTCCGCCTGCGCAGTTTACGAGAACATCAACGCGACCAAACTCATCAAAAATCTTTTGAGCGACTTCATCAACCATTTTTGAATCAGTAACATCACATTGGATGGGGAGGCACTTCACGCCTTTGGCGGTAATTGTTTCTGCTACCTCTGCTAGCTTTTCGACGCGGCGTGCGGTAAGAACTAGGTTTGCTCCTTGATCGGCGAAGCCTTTAGCCATCTGAGCACCGAGGCCAGATGAAGAGCCTGTCACTACAACTACTTTTCCTGAATAATCAAACATGGTCTACCTCTTTTCTCATGCCAATATGGCATGCGTATTAAGCTGTTATGCAATGGTACTCCTGCAAAGATTGCTGGCGTGTTACAAAAAGACTGTGCGCCCCCAAGCCTCGGCAAGAGGGCCTGAGGTGTAAACTTTCTGTGTGTTCGGGTGCGCTATACTAGGGGATGATTGAGAGAAAGGCGTGCAAGTGACTGACATTCCGAATGGTTTTACCGGATTTTCTGGAAACAAAGACTTCCAATATTCTCGCGAACGTCCGCAGCGCACACAAGGTGAAGTCAAACGCTTTGATCCCGATGAGCTCGCCAAGATTCCCGAACTCGATCGTCGCTGGTCATGGCTTGAGGTTGATTTAAATGCGATCCGTCATAATTGCATGGCAGTAAAGCAGAGAATCGGGCAAGGTTGTCGCCTTATGGCGGTGGTCAAGGCCGATGCATATGGTCATGGGGCAGTGCGTGTTGCCAAAACGGCGCTTAACTCAGGAGCTGAGTATCTCGGTGTGGCAACTATTAATGAGGCTATTGAGCTGCGCGAAGCTCTTATCAATGCGCCTATACTCGTCTTGTCGGAGCCGCCCTTAACAGCAATTCCTCTCTTTCTTGCATATAAGGTGATGCCAACGGTGTATACGCCTGAGTTTGCCATTCAGTATGCCGAAGCTGCCGATGCGCACGGCATTCGGGCTCCCTATCACCTTAAAGTTAATACGGGCATGAATCGTATCGGTGTCCGCTTTGATGAAGTGGTTGATTTTATGCGCCAGGTAAGTTTTCATCGAGCGCTCGACCTGGTGGGAACCTTTACTCATTTTGCTACTGCTGATTGCGCAGAGACGCTTGATTTTCAAATTCAAACCAAGCGCTTCATCGAGGCGCTCAACGCAATGACTGCCGCAGGTATAAACCCTGGTATCGTTCATGCGGCAAATTCTGCTGCGGCGATTCGCTATCCCGATGTGCATTTTGATATGGTACGTCTTGGTATCGCCATGTATGGCCTGCACCCAAGCCAAATTACCCGTTCGATGATTGAGCTTCATCCGGCTATGAGTGTGTATGCGCGCATTACTGAAGTTACAACCTTAGCCATGAGCGAAGGTGTGAGCTATGGCATGCAGTATCGAAGTCCGGGAAGCGTCAAGGTTTGCACACTTCCGATTGGTTATGCCGATGGTCTCCGTAGAGGCTTGTCGGGTCGTATTGAGGTAATTTTGGAAGGTCAGCGCTGTAGGCAGGTTGGTACCATCTGCATGGATCAAAGCATGATTGAGATAGATATGCGAACCTACGGTAACCGCGCGCGCCTTAATCCTCAGATTGGCGATGTAGTTACGATAGTGGGCAGACAAGGAGATTCGGTAGTGACAATCGACGATATGGCTCACATTTTAGGTACCATTTCGTATGAGGTCGCCATCGGCTTTTCGCAGCGTATGCCCCGAATCTATCCCTAAGGCTAATCAATGGAAAAGCGGTTTTCTTCGTTAATTGAACTCGAGCAGAGTATTCAAGGATGCAAAAAGTGCTGTCTTGCCGACGGTCGCACGCATATTGTCTTCGGTGCGGGAGCCACAAATGCCCGGGTGCTCATCATAGGAGAAGCACCGGGTAAAAATGAAGATTTGCAAGGTGAGCCTTTTGTGGGAGCGGCAGGAAAATATCTTAACGAGTTGCTCGTTCACGCAGGGCTTTCGCGTGAAGAGGTATATATCGCAAATGTTATTAAATGCCGTCCAGCGGATAATCGCAATCCTCGTCCAGAAGAGATTCAGGCTTGCAGCCCATATCTTCGTGCGCAAGCGCGCCTGGTAAATCCCGATTTTATTGTGACTTTGGGAAACTTCTCGACCAAGTTCATCTTGAAGACCGAAGTGGGAATCACAAACCTGAGAGGCAGCATTCACCAGGCAGGACGCTTTAAAGTATTTCCGGTATTTCATCCAGCTGCAGCAATTTATGATCGCAGCAAGCGTGATACACTCGAGGCAGATTTCAAGAAGCTAGGGCAGCTTCTCGGATAGAGTCTCTTTTTCGTTGGTGGACTATACGTAATCCTCGCATCCGGGTATTTGCTAGAGCCACTTCCGTTTTTTGAAGAAAATGAGTTGCACTACCACAATCAGAATGCATATTCCAATCACAATGAAATACGAATAGGGAAAGTTTAGCTCTATGTTAAACCACCGTGTGCAAATGCCTGGTCAAATGATATAAAAGAACACTTGTACGAAAGAGGTTCTCCGTCTATGATGGATTTACTACAAAACATCAAGATAGGAG
>JBMNSJ010000041.1:0-18354 GCA_050945135.1 Raoultibacter sp. | reverse complement strand
TCCTTCCTTATTCCCGAAAACTTTGTTGCAACTGCCTTTGATGCGGGAGGCGTCACTACCGGACCGATCACTGTTCCTTTTATTATTGCAGTCGGTGTTGGACTTGCCTCTATGCGTAGCGACAAAGACGTAGCCAGCGACAGCTTTGGCTTTGTCGCGTTATGCAGCATCGGCCCAATCCTTGCCGTTATGGTGTTGGGGCTTTTCTACAATCCCGACGAGGCAGCCTATACGGCAACTCAGGTGGTTCGCGTGGGAACAATGCAAGAAGTAGCTTATGAGTTTGGTGTTGGTCTTCCAACCTACGCCCTCGAAGTGCTCGTAGCATTTCTGCCTATCGTGGCTGTCTTTGGTATTTTCCAACTTGCAACCAGGCGTTTTCATAAAAGACAAATCGGCCGTATTATCGTTGGTCTCATCTACACCTATGTTGGCCTTGTCCTGTTTTTGTGCGGCGTAGGCATCGGCTTTGCCCCGGTAGGTTCGCTTCTTGGCGCAAAGATAGCTGATTCAGCATCCCAGTGGCTCCTCGTTCCCATCGGCATGGTTATCGGTTACTTCATTGTGAAGGCCGAGCCCGCAATCCAGATTCTCAATAAACAGGTAGCCGATGTTACCGACGACGCAATATCAGAAAAACTCATGTATCGCTGCCTACAAATTGGTGTTGCAATCAGTGTTGGGCTCGCAATGCTAAGAATCGTTCTAGATATCCCCCTACATTGGATTATTATCCCAGGTTATATCATTGCTCTTGTGCTTTCACGCATAGTTCCTAAGATGTTTGTGGGCATCGCCTTTGACTCTGGTGGCGTAGCTTCAGGACCCATGGCCACAACCTTTCTTTTGCCGCTATGCATTGGCACCGCAGAAGCTCTGGGAGGCAATGTATTAACCGACGCTTTTGGTGTTGTGGCGCTTGTTGCATTGACACCGCTCATTGCAGTGCAGATAATGGGACTAGTTTATAAGATTAAAGCAAAACGGGCTGATGACGACAGCTACGTGCTGATGATGGACGACACCATCGAACTCGAGGAGGAAGAATAAGCGTGGAAGCAGTACCTTACAAACCGCTACGTTTGTTATTTCTCATAACAGATCCGAAACTTGCAGACAAAGTTTCTCATCTGCTCAAACATATCGAATCGCCCATCCTATACCACATGCGTGGCCAGAGCCTCGATTCAGGCGACATGATGGACTTGCTTGGCTTTGGCAGCATCACGCGAATTATCTCTATTGGCCTCACCACACAAGCTCATGCAGACAAAATTCTTTCCAAGCTAGAAAAAAAGCTACGCTTTGGAATATATAACGATGGAATCGCCTTCACTACGGCGATATCAAGCGTCAGCGCTACCGCTATGAAAATCGCTGATGGCTGCGCCAAGGAGGAGTTAGTTAAGAAGATGGAAACCGATACTAAGCAAGTCGCTAAAAACAGCGATTACTCATTAATTATCAGTATCATCAATCAAGGCTACAGCGAAGATGTCATGGACGCTGCGCGCGAAGTGGGCGCACCTATTGGCACGGTATTGCATGCTCGCCAAATGGGTGGCGAGGCTGCCTTAAACTTCTTAGGCTTACCCCTCCAAGAAGAGCGCGACCTGGTATTTATTATTGCAAAGCGCGAGGAAAAAGTAGCCATCATGAAGTCCATCGGTGAGAAGTGTGGCATCCATAGCAAAGCGCGCGGCATTTCAATGTCGACTCCTATCGACTGCTGTGTGGGCATCGAAGAAGAAGACGACGACTAGAGAGCTTCTCCTGTCAAAGATTAGTACTTAGCCAATATCGTTTGTCTCTTAAGCTAAAAACATAGCTTGTTTTGCTGCGCCTCCGAGAGGGTGAGAGCTAGCGCGCAGACTCTGGCAATCCAAAAATCTTGTCGAAAGAGTAATTGAAGATATAGGTATAGAAAAGGAAGAAAGCCAGAAGCCCAAGCTGGGTAAAGAAGGCTTCAACCAGCGGGAGTCCCAACCACCACGCTAGTATTGGAACACACATAAGGGCTAAGCCTCCTTCAAAGCCGATAGCATGAAGCACGCGAACCCACACCGCTCTGCCCTTCCAAGAAAATCGCTTCTCGATACCTTCAAATATAGAGTTCCATACAATGTTCCAAAGAATAGCAAGCACTGAAGTAGTAATTGAAAGAGGAAGCGATTGTACTAGTTCATGCCCAAGAATAATCAACAAAAGCGTTGTGCACACGATGGCAATACCCTCATAGCTCAGAGAATAGCCAGCTCTTCTGCGCATGGGTGAATTCTTCTTCAATTGGAACACCTCCTAACATAAAAGGCGTTTATACTCCTTCACCTTCAAAGCCCTACGGTGATGGGATACAAACGCCTTCGCGGTTTCAATCCGGGGAATGAAACAAAAATATTAAGTTACTGGCATCTTAAACGAGATGCGCTTTGTTTGTCTAGAATATTCACCAAGAAAGCAAGGAGCACTGAGCAAAAAGGCGCTTATAGAACCACTTGCTCTTGCGTAAAAAGCTTCACAATTATTTATAGTATCCTCTACTTCCACAACCTTACACTTACAAAATGCGAAGGGGTGCACCTATGACAGGTTTAAGCAAAGAGAAGGCTGAACTCAGGAAACGTATGCTAGCTACCAGGGCTTCACTTTCAGTTGAGGAGCGCGCTCAGGCAAACCGAAATATGCTTTCAAAAATGCGCTCTTTGCCAGAATATCAAGAGGCGCAAACAATATTCATATATGTAAGCGTCACTGATGAGCCCGATACAAGAGAGCTGATGCAAGATGCCTGGAAGCAGGGAAAACGCGTTTGTGTGCCGCTTTGTGAATCTCTTGGAATCATGCATGCCCACGAAATATGTTCCATGGACGATTTAGTGGCAGGCAAATATGACATCCCTGAGCCAAAAGAAACCTGCAAACGTATTCCGCCGGAAGAAATTGACCTCAATATCGTGCCTTGTGTGTGCTGCAGCATCGACGGCTATCGTCTAGGCTATGGTGGCGGCTTCTACGATTGTTGGCTCACAAACAGGCAGGCGCCCGCAGCTCTTTTGTGCTTTGAGAAAATGCTCGTTTCATCGGTGCCTCGCGACGAGCGTGATCAGCGAGTTAATATCCTCGTTAGTGATGCAGCCGGTCCAGTACTTCGATTTGAGGTGTAGCTCTCCTACCTGCTGCGCTCTGCTCATCGGGACTCTCTACGTTTTCTGCAAGTAATTCGCCACCTAGGATACGCATCAGAATGCAGCTTCCCGCAGTTTCTGTCAATCACTCTTGAGGTGTGTACCATTCGCAAGGGTCAGGAGCGGCGAGTCGGTAAATGCCTGCGATGATAATTTCTATGCCATCCTTAAAAGCCTGGTCTGTGTAGGCCTTCTCAACAGTTGACATCCATTCAGGTTCGTCTGACGAAGGATGTGGTGCATTGTTTATTTCAGTTAATTCATTAAGGATAAAGCCTGTCAAAAATGCATCGATTATGCGCCATGTAGGAGCCAGAATGTGTTCTGGGATTCCTTGATTCCCGTGAAGAGTCTGAACCCGATCGGTATGTTCTTTGAGAGCGGGGCTCCATGCAGCACCTTCAACAAGATACAAATGCGCACGTCGATGATTCAAGTTCATCTCTCTAATCGATGCTGTGGTGCGGCGAATTGTATCGTCCCAGCGTTCGCCAGGTATGGGAGCAGTATCAACCTCCCTAAAAGCGAGAGCTACAACTCCAAACCGGATTTCTTCAATTGAATCGAAATGACGATACAGCGCCATAGCTGTTTTACCCAACTCGCCTGCAAGTCTTCTTGCAGAAACATTCTCTATACCTTCTTCGTCTGCAATGTGGAGAGCCTTAGCAAGAATTATTTCCCTGCTCAATGGCTGAGTGCTTGTCTTATTTTTTGTTAGGTCGCTCTTCGGCATACTCGGTTCCTTTTACAAACTCAGAAGAGTTTTGTTGAGTTGGGCTAATAGTAGCAGAGCTCTTGTTTCTCCTTGTTTTTACCCGTCAAAATCGCATCTTGCACATATTAAGTCTACACTGTATACTTCGAGTTATGTACACCGTACACATCAGGGATATTTCTAAGCATGAAGGGGGAAAGAACATGGAATCGAGGGAAACAAGCAACACATTTACACGCAGAAACTTTATGAAAGGTGCACTTGCAACCGCTGCAGTAGCCGGCATCGGCGTCATCGGAACTGGCTGCGCTGCTTCAGGCTCTTCAAGTTCATCGAAAGCATCAGATACTCAAGCATCGGGCGAGGACTACTCTAATATTTACAAAGACGGCTCGAACTTACTGCCTGCCCGAAAGGCGGAGTGCCCTGGACCCAGAGGCCCCATCGCTTTTGAATCACGTGAAATTTCGTCAAGCGAGGTACAGCGTGAAGAAGACTTCGATGTTGTTGTTGTCGGCGCAGGCGTTGGAGGTCTTATCGCAGGCCTCAAAGCTGCAGACATGGGCGCAAACGTGCTTATTCTCGAGAAGATGACCAAAGGTCGCGGCTGTTTTGAATGTTTTGGCGCAGTAGGCGCAAAGGTTCAAGAAGGCACCGAAATCGATAAGACCGTCCTTCTTGATGAAATCTATCGTTCTGCATATTATCGAACACGACCAGAGGCAGCTCGCACCTATGTAGATCGCTCAGGCGAAGCAACTGATTTCTGGCAAGACATGCTCAACAAGGGAGCAAACGGTTTTGTTATCACCAAGGTTGAAGAGCATCCTTCAACTAACAGCTTCCCTGCCGCTACTGCACTCATAGACTCTGAGCTTGGCTTTTACGATTCGCCGGCGCTTCCACCGGATGCAGGCGTCCGCTCTGGCCTTTCTGGGATCTACGTGTGTCTCGAAATGCAAGATGTAGCTATGAATGCATACGATACGGTTGATCTACGTTTTTCCACACCTGCTGTACAGCTACTTACCAACGATTCAGGAGCTGTCACTGGCGTCATTGCACGAGACGAATCTGGATACTTCCAGGCAAATGCTGCTAAGGGTGTCATTCTTGCAACTGGCGGTTATGACTGCAATCCTGAAATGATGCAGGCATGGACACGCCCTGAAGATTACGCCAACTCAAGCTGGTGGAATCCCGGTTGGGGAACCACAGGCGACGGGCATATGATGGGCCTTTCTATCGGCGCTCAAATGGACGCAGTGCCCCATCCGGTCATGAACTTCCGCTGGGGAACCCCTGATTCATTTGCAGATTTCCGCACATGGAACGCTGTTTTTCTTGGCGTATTAGTCAATGGTCGTGGCAATCGATTCGTACGCGAAGATGCCCCCTTCCAGGTTGTCTCAAACGCTCAAAACGCACAACCAAGCTACGGCAAAAACTGCTGGTATGTCTTTGACGAAACCATGTATGAAGGCATGGAAGACTCACTCGAGGAGTTCAAAGAAAAGGGTTGGCTGTATGAAGCTTCCTCAGTTGCCGAACTCGCGAAGGCAGCCGGAATCGACGAAAAAGGCTTAGCCGCAACCGTCGAACGCTACAATTCCTTCTTCGGAGCTGGACGCGACGAGGACTTCGATCGCGACTTAATGATGTCAATGCCTTTCACGGGCTCCCGCTTCTTTGCCTTTACCACGAACAGCAACATTCTTGCCACCGTTGGCGGTTTATGTATCGATGAGAACTGCAGCGTTATCGACGACAACGACACTCCCATCCCTGGCCTTTTCGCCTGCGGAAATGCAAGTGGCAGCTTCTTTGCCGGAAACTATCCACGCCACATTCCGGGCACTTCAATTGGCCGCGCAATTACTTTTGGCTTTGTGTCTGCCGAAAGTGCGGTTAACGGAACAATCGGCCAAGGTCCCGTAGTGGAAGGTAATGCGCCCGAGCTGGCAGCTTACGGCGAAGGCTCGGCGGTAAGTGAATCAATGCTTAGTGCATCTGAGAGCATGGGCGATTGGAATCCATACAACTCAATTCACGGCGGTAGCATCGACTACACCCCAGAGCAACTGGGTGGCCTCACAGATAATTGCGACAACTGTCACACCTATGGCGATGGTCGAGCAACGGTGCGTGACGGGTTAAAGTCACTCTAGCATCCAAACTAGCCTCCCCTCCCCAAGGAGCCTCAGGAAGAAATTCATGAGGCTCCTTTTGTGTGATAGGAGCCTCATGCCCAAGCGACGACATGCTTGTCTCAAACAGGTTAAAGCTGCAATCCCCTGTCGAAAGATTGAAGCTGGCGATAGCGCTCACTCGTCTGTTCTAGCTCTTCAGGCGCACCGCTCATTGCTAGTGCCCCATCCTCGATAAAGACAACACGGTCAACAAGCGATACTCCTTGAAGATGGTGGGTGACCATGATGATTGTCTTGTCATGCATCGTCTCGAAAAGCGTCGTGAGCAAAGCTTGCTCGGTCAAAGGATCCAAGCCAACTGTTGGTTCATCCAAAAAGACAATCGGAACATCTTGGAGCAATACGCGTGCAAGAGCGATTCGATGTCTTTCGCCTCCCGAAAACCGCTTCCCTGCCTCATCGACAATTGTTTCCAACCTATCAGGAAGCCGTTCTACCATTTCCTTCAGACCAACCTTTTTTAGCACGTCCCATAACTGCTCGTCTGAGATTGACTCCTTTCCTAGACGTAAATTGTCGGAAAGGCTCATGTTGAACAGGTATGTTTGCTGCCCAATAAAGCCGATGTATCTCGTGATTTCATCCCCAAAAGCGTGAGCCGAAACGCCACCAATTTTCACGTCACCTTGCCCGGGTTCTAGATCTCCTCTCATAAGCGAAAGCAGCGTGCTCTTCCCTGAACCGCTTCGACCAAGAATCGCAATCTTCTCACCCTGGGCAACATGCAACTGCAAGGAATCAATAATCACACGCGATGAATTAGGATACGTAAAACTGACATTCTCGATTGCAATATCCAAAAGCTTTCGCGGTTCGGAAAAATTATGTGGTACTTCTTTTTGTTCCTCAGGAAGTTCGTTAAGACGATCAATCGAGTCGAGATACTTATTTGTCTCTGTAGCTGCTTGCGACAAAGGTGCAAAGGCATCGATGAGAGGAAAGAAAGCGAGAGCGAAGGCGGCAATCCAGTTTGCTGCCCCTGCATGCACGCCACCAAAATAGCTTCCTGCCCACAAAAGTATAAGAACTATGATTGCACCGAAAACGATATTGATGAGAAGGTCTCGTCTTCGCGAAAAGCGATTCATCAAAACATCAAGCTCACGAAGCGCCGCTTCGGACCCTTTATAAGCTTTCAAATATTCGGTGCTTCGCTGTGAAAAAACCCAATCAGCAACTCCTAATACATTATCGGTCAAATCGTTGTAGAGTTCATTTTTCATCGTTTTGCGTCGCGTCTGTCGCGCACCATTCACAAGAACGGACACAAGCGGTACCACGAGAACGCATATCCCAACCAAAAGCAGCATGACAAGACCAAACCACCAGGTGAAAAAGCCAAAACAAGCTACGACGGCTATATACAGAACCCAGGCGATAACCGTTGGGAAAATGGTGCGCAAATACAGGTTTTGCAAATGACCGATATCCTCAGCCATAAGACCTAGGATGTCTCCTGTGCGGAATCGTTTTCTAAAGAAGATGGCATCTTTTTCTAGCGCAGTATAGAGCTTCAGACGAAGGTTTGAGGTCATTCGAAGAACCCAATCGTGGCTGGTGAGTCGTTCGAAATAGTGAAGTATGGGCTTTCCAACACCAAAAACACGCACCAAGACAACAGGGATGTAGATTGCCATGATGTTTCCCGGAGCTTCTGCTGCCTTACTAATGAGATACCCGGAGGTAAACATTAATGCACTGGCAAACGCGAATGTCGCGACACCTAGTAGAAGCGCCAAAACCAAGGCTCCTCGATACTGCTTGAAGAAGGGCTTCACCCAACGATCAGCTCTTGGCATGCGTGGCACCTCCCATCATTGTCACAAGACGCATAAAAGGACCTTCTCGAGAACACAGCTCTTTTAACGAACCGGCATCAACTATCTCTCCTTGATCCATCACCAAAATCATATCCATCTCATGCATCCAGTGGAGTCGATGCGTAGCGAAAAACACCAAGCGATTCTGCATAAGAGGAAGCATTCTTTCTTTGAGTTCCATCTCGGTCTCAATATCGAGATGCGCTGTTGGTTCATCAAAAAGAAGGATTTTGCGGCGTTCATCGAGGCATAAACGAGCGAGTGCAATTCGCTGCTCTTGCCCGCCGCTAAGAGCACGCTCCCCTTCGCCAATCTTGGTAGTAACGCCAGAGGGAAGAGCTGCAACAAGATCGTCAAGCCCGACAACTCGAATAGCCGATGCGAGTTCTTCATCTGAAGCTTCCGGATGATAAAAGGTGATATTTTCGCGTAATGTACCGTGAAAAATATAGGGATCTTGGGGTAGATACGATGTTTGCGTTTGCCATTCTGCTTGATGCATGTCTGGCAGCTTGACTCCGTTAATCTCGAAACTCCCTGTTTCAGGTTCTGCGAAACCAGCTAACACCTTCATCAAGGTGCTTTTTCCTGCCCCACTCGCACCAACGATTCCGATGCGCGTGTATCCTCTTGCGTTGATTCTAATATCGCGAAGAATAGGAATCCCTGGATAGGAATACGCAAGATTGTCAACAGATAAGCTGGAATCCTCTGTCCAGCTAAGCTCTTTTGATCCGAGATGAGTAGGGGAAGCCTCAAATCCATCTATGAGCGAGCGAACCGAGATAAGTGCATTTTTCCCATCGAGCGAGGCGTGATAATCAGAAGCAAATTCCCGAATAGGCTTGAAGTATTCAGGAGCTAGAACAAGGGTCATCAATGCTGGGAAAAGTTCAAGCGATCCATCAAGGAGTCTTAATCCCAGCATGATAGCAACGGCTGCCACCGACAAGGTCGCAAACAAATCGAGCACCAAGCTAGAAAGTGTTGCCACTCGCAATGTTTCCATAGTGGCGCTGCGAAACCCCTCGCTGACCCTAAAGATATTCTCGCCATGTTGCCTGCTCACTCCGAACGATTTTAGTGTGTCAAGCCCGCGCAGCGAGTCAATAAAATGATTTGACATGATTTGAAATTTCTTATGTTGCTTTGCAGCTTTGCTTTGCGCCGTCGACCCAAGCATCACCATATATAAAATGATGAAGGGAAACACGATGAGCATGATGACGCCAGAAATCCAATCAACGGAAAACACGGGAACAAGAATAACGAGTGGGATAATAACAACCCTACACATTTTAGGCAGAATCAATCGTAGATAGGTTTCTATTTGGTCGATTCCTTCAAGCACCAAGGTTGTCGTGTTGCCAGTTCCGCTTTCTTGAACGAGTTCAGGACCAGCCTCAAAAACAGTATGTAGCAGCTCCTGACGAAGCGCATCTGCTTGCGCGTAGGCATAACGATCCAAATAGCTATCTTGCGCATAGCTTATGGCGTGTACAAGAATGAAGCTGAAAAAGAAGCTAGCGACCCAGATTCCTTGATCGAGAAGAGCTCCACCCTCCCATAAACCTACCACTGACATGGTGAGTGAGTATGCCTGCCCCACAATCAAGAGAGCCGTCACCAAAGCGCAGCAGGCAAGCACAGCAAGAACACTGCGTATCCCAGGCAATGAGAATAGTGAGCGGTCTATCATGATGATTTCAACTCTCCTTGGAGACCTCTTCTTACAAGTGTATCGTATCATCTCGTTTTGTGATATATGTTACCTTTTTGGTAACAGTTTTCGTTTTCATCTATTCAAGCAAGAAAAAATTTAGTAGAGTGCGCTCCATAAGGAGAGGCAAATCTAACGATTCTACGATTTTGTATCGAGATAAGGGGGTCCTCTATGGAGATTTTCTCGGATGCTGTTGTGCTGGCACGCATTCAGTTTGCAGCCACAGCAATGTTCCATTTTCTCTTCGTGCCACTTTCGATTGGCATTGGCTTGATAATGGCTATCAGTGAAACGCGTTTCTACCGCTCGCGTGATTCAAAGGATGCCGGAGCGACCAGGTTTTGGGTTAAGATTTTTACCGCAACCTTCGCAGTTGGCGTGGCAACAGGTATTACCATGGAGTTTTCTTTCGGCACAAACTGGGCTGATTATGCTCGCTTCGTGGGAGATATCTTTGGTGCTCCCCTTGCCGCAGAGGCTCTGTTCGCCTTCTTCCTCGAATCAGTGTTCTTGGGAATCCTCCTCTTCGGCAGGAATAAAGTCTCGCCAAAGTTCTACATGATATCTGCCTGGCTTGTCTGGCTTGGCTCCTGCCTTTCGGCTCTTTGGATCCTTATCGCTAACTCCTGGATGCAAACACCCGCCGGAAGTGAACTCGCCGCTGATGGCAGCAGAGCAGTAATCACCGGCTTTATTGAAGCAGCCTTCAACCCTTCTCTCGCATCCCGCTACTTCCATACCGTCCTTTCGGTTATTGTCGTCGGTGCCTTCGTTGCGATGGCCGTGGCGGCGTGGTATATGTACAAGAAAAAGCACCCTGAGTTCTCGCTTCGCACCATGAAGACCGGTGCGATTGTTGGAGTAATATCATGTTGCCTATTGCTTGTTTCGGCTCACGCATCTGCGGTAGTCGTTGCCGAAGAACAGCCTACAAAATTTGCCATGATGGAAGGAATGTATGAAGCAGAAGCTCCTCCGCTTTACCTCATAGGCTGGGTCGACGAAGAAACTCAGCAAGTGATATCTCCTTTCACTATTCCAGGAGGCTCAAGCTTTCTGATTGATGGAACCTGGGATACCGAATTTCCTGGCTTAAACCAATTAGCCGAGACAGAAAAGTACGACGATATCGTGGTTGAAGATCTGTCGGTAAATCTCGTATTCCAAAGCTATCACCTGATGGTTGCTATGTTTGCCGCTATTGCGCTTGTACTGATCCTTGCACTGTTCTTTACCTTCAGGGGCGGAAAGATTACTGAGAAAAAATGGCTTCAACGCTTGTTAGTAATCTCTCCGCTTTTCCCTATGATTGCCATTCAATCTGGCTGGATGACAGCGGAATACGGACGTCAACCTTGGGTTGTATATCCCTCAAGCTCAGGACCCGAAGGAGTATTCCTCCTCACAGCAGAAGGAGCCTCAGGCGCCGTATCTGCTCCTGAAATCGTGTTGACCTTAGTGCTTTTCACCCTCGTATACACCTTCATACTCGTTGCACTTTTACGTGTTGTGTTTGGCTTTATCAAAAAGGGACCTGTACTCGAATCAGGCACTGTTAAGACAGAAGAGGCAGGTGAATAATCATGGAGATGACTTTTTTTCAAGTACTTTGGTTTGGACTTATCGCTCTTTTAATTGGTGGCTATTTCGTTCTAGACGGCTTTGATTTAGGTGTTGGCGTGCTCTACCCTTTTATCGCCAAAAACGAAGAGGAAAAGGCGGTGCTTCGCAGGAGCGTCGGCCCGGTATGGGATGGCAATGAGGTATGGCTTCTCACAGCAGGCGGGGCACTCTTTGCTGCTTTTCCGCCAGCTTACGCCACCACCTTCTCTGGTTTTTATCTTGCCATCATGCTGGTGCTTTTCGGGCTCATCGTTCGTGCAGTCTCGCTCGAGCTTCGTTCGCACGACTACAAATGGCGCAAAATTTGGGATGGATGCTTTTTTGTTGGGTCCTTACTACCTGCGCTTTTGTTTGGAGTAGCGGTGGGCAATGTATTCCAAGGCATCCCCATGGATGCAAACGGTGACTATTCAGGCATACCTCTACTCGGACTGCTTACACCATTTACCCTGCTCTGCGGTGTACTCGGACTGGTGCTTTTCATAGCACAAGGCGCTGGATGGACAGCACTAAAAGCTCCAAAGCCTTCTGCCCTTCAAAAACGTGCTGCACGCATCCGCATGCCCCTCCAAGCCATTGCCCTTGCTGTTTTTGCGATTCTCACAGTTCTTCTTTTCGTTGTTGTTAAGCCGGCTATGGCAGATTCCACATTTGTGCTGCGGATACTTTTCCTCGTCGTATTTCTTGCAGGAATCATTGCATCAATCGTCCTGGGTAAGAAAAGTGACATACAGGCCTTTTTAGGACAATCCGTAGCAATGTTTAGCCTGGTTGGATTGTGGGCGGCGACGCAATTCCCTGCCCTCGTTGTTGCATCAGCAGAGAGCGTTGGACAATCTATCACGCTTATGAACGGATCATCTTCGGAGCTTGCTCTCATGTGGATGACAATTATTGCCTGCATTGGTGTGCCGCTGGTCTTAATCTACCACGTAATCATCTACCGCATATTCAGAGGACGCATCACCGAAAAAGACCTTGCCTCATCAGAATACTAATACCTACACTCTGCCAAGCCGGATGAGCATTCCTTCACCCATTCATCCGGCTTTGGCGCTCCTGTATTTTCTGCAGGCCAAAAACAGCTCTCACTATTTCATAAGGCATTCTCTACCGCAGTATTATCCATCTATGAGTTCTTCGAATTCTTCTTTTTCGACCGGGTGTGTCCGCTGCGGCTTTTTTAGATTAGACAGGCCGAGAATCAACACTCCCAAGGCTATCAAGACAATATATCCCAATACCATAAGATACGCTTCCATGTCCCTCTCTCCATTCTGCTGCAATGCTGCAATTTCTGCATCCTCGTGTCTAAGGGGCATTGCATGAATCGTCCCTCTACGATTACACGTGAAATCCGGCTGGAGGAGTGAAAAAGCTGACCGGGAAATTCTTGCTGTTCACTTAGGGGCATAATAGCGTGCATGCCAGCACAATGAAAGTACTTTGCGGCTTTGTTTCTTTTCGAAAAGACCCCCGAAAGCGATGCGTAACCTTACACCAACAAGAGCAATTCGCTCAAATAGTCAATAAGGTAGTCTGCCTGAGCTAATTCTCCCGGTTGAGCGTATCCATAGGTGCAGCCGACGCTTGTGCAGCCGTGGTCAACAGCGAAAGCTATATCGAGTCTTCTATCTCCTATGACCATGGCAGAATTCAATTGGGGCCAGGATTCTTTCATCTGTGAGAAGATGTGGGATTTTGGCTGCCATCCAAAATCTTCGGCACAATAAAAGGCTGTGAAATGCTCGTCAAGAGAAAAGTGACTTCGATGAGCCTGAAGATAACGACAGCTGCAGTTACTGAGGAAGAACAGCTCATGGCCCTGCTCTTTTAAACGCCCGAGAGTTTCTAAGGCGCGAGGATAGAGCCGAGCCTTTCCCTCGTTGATGAAAGCGACCATCATATCTCCGATAAGCCCACTGTAGAAGTCTTTTGACTCCTGGCTTAACTCTGGCATAAAGGAGTTCCACATATCGGGCGCAGAAAGCCCTATCCAGTACCTAATATTTTCTTGAGAGACGCAGGGCACCACAATACCCTCGCGTCTCTCAAGCTCAGACATCACATAACGAAAGGCCGGCTCATACACCACAATGCTGTCGTGCAATGTGCCGTCATAGTCAAAAACAAGATTCATATTTTAGGCGTTAATGTTCTTTATGAGGCTAATCATTTCAAGAGCTCCGAGGGCGCAGTCATAGCCCTTGTTGCCTGCCTTCGTACCAGCACGCTCAATTGCTTGCTCGATGTTTTCGGTGGTAAGCACTCCAAACATGACTGGAATTTCGCTCTTCAGAGAAACTTGCGCAATACCCTTCGTCACTTCACTGCACACGTAATCGTAGTGCGTAGTATTTCCTCGAATAACTGCACCTAAACAAATTACTGCGTCATATTTGCCGCTTTTTACCATGTGTGCTGCGATTAAGGGAATCTCGAAAGCGCCCGGCACCCATGCAATCTCAATATTGTCTTCAGCTACATCATGACGCTTCAGTCCATCGATAGCCCCATCGAGCAGTTTTGACGTAATGAACTCGTTGAAGCGGCCAGCGACAATACCGATTTTACTATCACTTGATACAATCTTTCCCTCATAGGTTTTCATCTTGTTTCTCCTTTTCCGTTTGTTCTTTCTTGTCATATCAACGCTATTTGTAGTCGAGCAAATGTCCCATTTTCTCTTGCTTTGTCTTGAGGTAATACAGGTCATGATCGGTAGCTTCCATCTGAATTGGAATACGTTCTACAATTTCCATGCCAAAGCCTGAGAGGTCATACACTTTTTGCGGGTTGTTCGTCAGCAATCTGAGTGATTTTGCCCCCAAATCATTCAAAATCTGTGCCCCGATATAGTATTCACGCAGGTCACCTTCGAAACCAAGTGCCAAATTTGCCTCAAGCGTATCCATACCTTCGTCTTGCAAGGCATAGGCGCGCAATTTATTGACAAGACCGATGCCGCGTCCTTCTTGACGCATATACAAAAGAATACCTGAGCCCTCTTCTTCAATTTGTGCCATAGCGGCAGCAAGCTGTTGGCCGCAATCGCAGCGCATCGAACCCAAAGCATCACCGGTTAAGCATTCTGAGTGCACGCGACACAAAATGTTTTCACCATCGCCCAGCTCTCCTTTTACGAGAGCGATATGATGCTCACCGTTAAGCTTGCTGACATAGCAGTACGCTTTGAAATCGCCGTAGCGAGTAGGCATGTCGGTTACCGTCGTTAAGTCGACAAGCTTGTCATATTTCTTGCGGTACTCCTGCAAATCCTTGATGGTGATGTATTTTAAATCCCATTTCTTTGCAAGCTCTTGGAGTTCTTCGCTTTGCATCATCGTGCCGTCGTCACACATAATTTCACAGCAGAGCCCACATTCCTTCAGCCCCGCAAGTCGCATAAGATCGACAGTTGCTTCGGTATGCCCGTTGCGCTCAAGCACACCGTTTCTTTTTGCTATCAGCGGAAACATATGTCCTGGTCGACGAAAATCCTCAGGGCGGGCATCGTCATCGACACACTTGAGAGCGGTAAGTGAGCGCTCTTCGGCAGAAATCCCTGTTCCTGTGTCAACATGATCGATTGATACCGTGAAAGCGGTTTCATGATTGTCGGTGTTTTCTACCACCATCTGAGGGAACTGAAGTTTTTTACCCAGCTCTTCACTCATTGGCATACATATTAATCCTCGAGCATGCATTGCCATAAAGTTCACATTTTGAGTTGTAGCAAACTCAGCAGCGCAGATAAAATCGCCTTCATTTTCGCGATCGTCATCATCGGAGACCATGATAATGCGGCCCGCGCGTAAATCCTCCAACGCCTCTTCAATCGTATTGTACTCAAACATTATTCCTCCTAAAATCCGTGCTTGCTCAAGAATTCGAGAGTAATCGAACTCTGTTGTTCATCTGGTTGTTTATTGCTCATAAGACGTTCCACATACTTTCCTATCACGTCGTTTTCCACGTTGATGATATCCCCTACTTTCTTCTGCGAAAGCACGGTGTTTTCAACCGTGTGAGGAATTATCGATACGCTAAAATCGCCTTGACTCAACTTGGCAACCGTGAGGCTTATTCCATCAAGAGCCACCGACCCCTTTTCTACGATATAGCGCATCACCTCTGGATTGACAGCAATGCGATACCAAATGGCGTTATCGTCTCGAGTAATCTCTGCGACAGTACCTACGCCATCAATATGTCCCGAAACGATATGCCCGCCGAATCTTCCGTTCATAGGCGTGGCGCGCTCAAGATTCACACGCGAGCCTAAAGCTAAGTCGCCTAGCGACGACCTCGAAAGTGTTTCATTCATTACGTCGGCATCGAATCTTTTGTCGGCAAAGCGCGTTACCGTAAGACAAACGCCGTTAACAGCGATAGAGTCTCCCAGCCCCATATCATCGAAAATCACATCGCCTGAAATCGTGAGCACGGAGGATTTAGCTCCGCGCTTTATTGCGGCTACTGAGCCCATTTCCTCAACTATTCCGGTAAACATGTACTTTTCACCTCGGCTTCAACTAGCATATCTTCTCCCTCAAACGAGATTTTCATATTCTCAAGACGAAATGCACCATCTGGAAACACGACACCTGCACCTTGTAGGGGCGTTGATGCTTCTGCCCCGCCGAAAAGCTTCGGAGCGATATAGGCCTGGACGCGATTTACGAGTCCGGCATCGAGCATTGCCCAGTTAAGGGCTCCTCCGCTTTCGAGAAGGATGCTGTCGATTCCTTGTTCGCCCAGATATCTCATCAGCGCGCATAAATCGAGGTGTCCATCCTTTTCAGGGCTGCGAACAACACTCACACCTGCCTTTTCATAGAGACTGATTTTTTCTTCATTTTCTAAACTAGTAGCAATAATCGTTGGAACCTCTTTGGCAGTTTTTACCAGCTGAGATTCAAGTGGAGTTTGTAACTGAGAATCGCAGACAATGCGAAGAGGATTTCTTCCCCCCTCAATGCGCGAAGTTAGGAGCGGGTCATCAATAAGAACCGTTCTGCTGCCAACCATGATGGCACTATAGCGATTGCGGTCCTGGTGCACCCGCGCTCGTGCCTGCTCTCCGGTAATCCACTGCGAGTAACCTTGCGCTGTAGCTGTCTTTCCGTCGAGAGTCATTGCGTACTTCATCACAACGTAGGGCATCTTTGTTTGAATGTAATGAAAGAAAACATGGTTTTGCTCAAGGGCTTCTTTCTCAAGAACTCCCTGAACTACCTCAATGCCTGCCTCCTTGAGTAAGGAAATTCCCCTACCCGCAACTAAAGGATTGGGGTCTCCTACAGCAACGACTACTTTCTCGATGCCGCTTTCAATGATTGCGTCAACACAAGGTGGAGTTTTACCGTGGTGTGAACAAGGTTCGAGCGTTACATACATCGTGGCACCGCGCGGCGATTCACTGCAGCTCAAGAGTGCGTTTCTTTCGGCATGAAGCCCTCCAAATTCTTCATGAAAGCCTCGCGCAATAATCTTTTCGTCACGCACAATAAGGGCACCAACAAGTGGATTCGGGTTGACCCGCCCAACTCCTTGTTCAGCGCATTTCAGCGCCTCTCTCATATAGTTTTCGTGCTGCATATCGACTCCAAAACTCATAACCTCGTTATTGCTCTACCTAAGTGGGGTGTTTGTTGACCTGCCAACAAAAAAGCCCCGAACACATTCAGGGCTTGATGATTGCTTGATTGCTACAAAAATGGCCTTGAAACGACAATGTCATTTCAAGGCCAAGATTTTTGCGGTATCAAATACGACTGCAACTTCATCTTCTTTCATCCAGACTATACTGTCGGCTTCGGAATCTCACCGAATCATGCCTTGCGGCTCGTGGGCTTTACCACCGGTAGGGACTCACACCCTGCCCTGAAGATTCTATATTTTGTTGAGACATAGAGTATCACTGAATCTCTTGTGCGTGAAGTACCTTTTTTAAGCAAAGCGATTCACATCATGTAAATACTCGCATGGCATACTCTTTGCCCAGATGAAAGGCTGCCTGTTTGCTACTAAGCTCCAGACCCCTAATAAGGGCACTGGCTGCAAGCTATTCTTTTAGAGAGACAAGATCTGGTACCGGTAGGGCTTATACCTGCGTCTTTTTCCGAAGACCAAGCACAACACATGCTGCAAAGCTACTCATCGCCAAGAGAGCAAAAGCAACTAAGGACATATGATCGGACGCTTTGGCAAGATTTCCGGGGCTTGCCGGATCAGAGGGATTAACCGGTGTCGGGTCAACATTTTTCTCATACACGGCAGTTACCGTGGTATCTTGCGTAATTCGGTCGAAGCTCTTGTCCCAGCCCTTAAAGGTATAACCTTCGCGGGGCTCAACCGCTGGAGCACTAGCCCCCAAGCCAGAATCTATAAGCTGAGTTTCCAAACTCGTGCCGTCATAATCAAGGAAGGTCACGGCATAAAACGGCACGTAAAACCAAACTTCTGATTCCGCAAAAAACACCGGTCCCGATACATCGGTATATCCCGAGTATGATTCAAAGCCTGAAGCCCATGTCCACGTGCTCGGCATCACGAAGGCGCCATTAACAAAGGAAACCGCAGAGTCTGAAAGAGTAACGTTCGATGCTCGGGGAAATGAAAGCTCACTCACATAGCCACCCTGCCCATCGTGAGACATAGCAACAGAGATAGACTGCTGCACGTAAGTGTATCCTTGCGTCAGCGAATCAGCTGCAATGCCCTCAATAGGTTCAAAGAATTGGTTGTGTGAACATTGAAAGTCTTCAAGTGCAACACAATCTGTTAGATCAAGGAAGCTTAGTATATTGTCAGAACAATATAAGGTTTCCAAAGAACTACATCCTGAATCGCCCCGGGTTTACCGGAGACTCGATTCCTTGAGTCCTATGCTACCTGCATGAACTCCTTTTCCCAATATTTCGCCTCTAATTCAGCTGGCGGAACATATCCTATAGTACCAAACAACCTTTCCTTGTTATACCAGTCAACCCACTCAAGAGTAGAGTATTCAACATCATCAAAGCCTTTCCATGGTCCCATGTGACGAATAACCTCTGCCTTATAAAGTCCG
>JBMNSJ010000040.1:0-20064 GCA_050945135.1 Raoultibacter sp. | reverse complement strand
AAAATAAAGTAGAATTCCCCTACAAGAAATACTCAATAATACTCAAGTCACTTTCATCACTTTACCTGGTCTGATAGTGGCTTTTTCTTTTATTTTGCTGCGGAAAAGAAGATCGCAGGTGGCAGGTGCAAGCATAAAAGCAAAGAGCTTATCGCCCCTATTGAGCGAGAAAAATTAGGGCATGAACAGGATAAAGGCCGCCTCTCCTTACGGGAAGCGGCCTAAGATTGCCACGGAAGAGCGTACGGAGCTCTTACTGAATGCCCTCAAGTTTTGGAATGTAGGTAAATCCTTCAGCAAGCTCTTCATCGGTGGGTGCATAGTCGTTCATCGTGCCGTCGTTGTATGCCATATAGGCGGCTAAATCAAAGTAGCCGGTTCCCGTGAGACCGAAAACAATGGTCTTTTCTTCGCCTGTCTCTTTACACTTGAGCGCTTCTTCGATGGCTGCATGAATAGCATGCGCAGACTCAGGAGCGGGAAGTGTTCCTTCGACTTTTGCGAAGAGCTTGGCGGCTTTGAATACATCAGTCTGCATGACAGAGCGGGCTTCATCGATGAAGCCATCATGATAGAGCTGCGACAAAATCGGGCTCATGCCATGGAAGCGTAAGCCGCCTGCATGGCTTGCGCTGGGGATATAGCCGGACCCAAGGGTGTACATTTTTGCAAGCGGGGTAACTTGTCCAACGTCGCAGAAGTCATAGGCGAATTTTCCGCGAGTCATGCTTGGGCAGCTAGCCGGCTCAATAGCGATAAAGTAGGGCGCTTCCTTGCCAGCAAGTCTGTCGCCCATGAAAGGAGCCATGAGTCCTCCGAGGTTCGATCCACCGCCCGCACAGCCGATAAGAACATCAGCCTTTTCGCCAAGCTGATCGAGTGCGGCCTTTGTTTCGAGACCGATAATTGACTGATGGAGCAAAACTTGGTTGAGAACGCTGCCTAAAACGTAACGACATCCTTCAGTTTTGGTGGCGACTTCTACGGCTTCAGAAATAGCAGAGCCTAAAGAGCCCGAACTGTTCGGATCTTTTGCGAGCATGGCTCGACCAACTTCAGTAGTATCTGAAGGAGAAGGAGTTACGCGGGCATCGTAGGTTTCCATAACAGCCTTGCGATATGGTTTTTGTTGTGCCGAGACTTTAACCATGAATACATGTAAGTCCAAGCCGAAGAAACCGCATGCCATCGCAAGAGCAGTGCCCCACTGGCCAGCTCCAGTTTCAGTCGTAAGACTGGTTAATCCCTGCTGCTTTGCATAGTAAGCTTGAGCGATGGCCGAGTTGAGTTTGTGCGATCCGGAGGTATTGTTGCCTTCAAACTTGTAGTAAATCTTCGCCGGGGTGCCGAGCTCTTTTTCCAGGAATTTTGCCCGAACAAGAGGGGCGGGACGATACATCTTGTAAAACTCACGAACCTCATCAGGAATGGGGATGAAGCGATCACTTGTGTTGAGTTCTTGTTTGGCGAGTTCGGTACAGAAAACTGGTTCGAGATCTGCCACAGTCATCGGCTGTAATGTAGCCGGGTTCAGCATCGGCGCGTGGTCTGTCTGCATGTCTGCGCGCACATTGTAGTAATGCGTTGGCAGCTCCCCTTCGCTGAGATAGGTCTTGTAGTCGGTACTTGCTTGGTCGTTCATCAGTGCTCCTTTCTCGGGAAGAAAGGGCATAAAAAAAGCCCTCGTCTCCCACATCTGTCGAATGCAGGGACAAGAG
Source organism: Raoultibacter sp. (assembly GCA_050945135.1). Lineage (GTDB taxonomy): Bacteria > Actinomycetota > Coriobacteriia > Coriobacteriales > Eggerthellaceae > WRIS01. The sequence continues at coordinate 18,346 of JBMNSJ010000040.1, read as the reverse complement.
CGAAAACTCCTGCGGTGCCACCACTGCTTGACGCCTTATTGCGTCCACTCGTGAAGTGCAATCACACTTCTGCCTGATAACGGAGGCTGCCGTTCGATACTACTGCGTTTCCGGTTCGTACCGACCCTCAGAGGTCCATTTGATGATCCGCTTTCTACCGGGTTTCCAGCTACCCCCGACTCTCTGTGAGTGCGCAACCACCGTTATATCCTCGTCAACGGTTTGTGACTCACAAGAATACTCGTCTGCAAAAAAATGTCAAGTACCGTTTACTCGGCTGGTAAGCTGTATTTGTTCTGGAGTCCGCAAATAATAACATCGAGATTCCGATTGAATGTCTCCTCATTGAACATTTTTTTCGTTTGAAGACTGAGCGCTAGGTCTTCTTCGGAAATGCTTTCAGAGAGATAGGCGGAATGGGTTTCAACCATCTGGAATCCAGTTAAAAAAGAATGCATTAGCGAAAGAAAGATCATAGGCATGTCTTTTGGAAGCTCGTGTGAAGCGTGGGTTCCGAAAACGCGATTCGTGTATTCCAATACGGGAGATTCTGACATAGGGAAGATAACGAAGAGGGTAAAGGCTTTGGGATGGCGAAGTGCCATATTACGATTAACATGTGCGACACGACGGATGCTATTTTGCCAAGACTCTCCCTCAATAGCACCAAGCTCGTTCTCATCGAGCATCATGCGCAAAGCCTCTTTCATGAGTTCACGTTTCGAGCCAAAACGATTAACGATGGTCATCGTTGGAACGCCCGTTAAATCACTCAATTTTCTGAACGATAAAGAGTCGAGACCGTGCTCGTCGATGTAGGCAAGAGCTGCTTTTGCAAGTTCATCATTGGTTAACGTCTTGTTCTTGTTTGATGCCACGAACAGCCTTTCAAAACAGTAGCTCGAGTTTTTACTGACTTCATTATAACCAGGAAACTGTCGAGAGACGAATTTACATATTGACAAATGGTACGTCGTACCATTATGATATCGTACAGTGTACCAAATAATTCACGGGGATGTAAAAGGAGGAACAATGGATCTTTCAAGAAGAGCATTTCTAGCAGGATCACTCACACTTGGCGCAGGCGCAGCAATCGGGGTGACTGGCTGCAGCCAGTCAAGCTCAAGCAATAGTTCGAGCGGAGAAAAAGAGAGTGCATTGGCCAAGGAGCACAATCCGTCTACGACAGAAGAGTTTGACGTTGTTGTTGTTGGTTCGGGTACGGCGGGAACGGCAGCAGCGCTTCATGCGGCAGAGCTCGGAAAATCGGTTATTTGTGTCGAGAAGAACACCGGTCTTGGCGGTACATCCTCGTTTGCAGAAGGCTTTTGCGGAATCAACACAAAGTTTCAAGCCGAGCAGGGGATTACAATTGATAATGCTGCAGTTTTGGCAGACACTCTTAAGTACCATCACTTTGCCTGCTTAGGTCCAGTTGCAAAAGCATTCATCAATAACTGCGGTACCGCGGTCGACTGGCTACAAGATAACGGCGTAGAATTTGCTGCTGTTGAGGCGCTCGGCAACTCTTACAAAGTCTGGCATTTACCTGCTGGTGAGGGCGGCATGCCAACAACTGTCAAGCACGTGTTGGATATTCTCGTGCCAAAGGCTGAGGAACTGGGTGTGGAATTCCGCACCTCGACTCCTATGACAGATTTAGCCGTTGAAGGTGATAGCGTTGTTGGCGTGTATGTTGGTGACGAAAAAGAAGAAACGCTTCTTAAGGCAGAAGCTGTTGTTCTTGCTTCGGGTGGTTATGCGAGCAATCCTGAGTTGTTCGAGAAGTTTACCGGGCGCCCCTATGATCAGGTTCATGTTTGGGGAATGGACGGACGCGATGGCGACGGAATCACAGCAGCAACAGGTACGGCAAAAGCGGAAACACACATTCCAAGTGCAGTTATGTACCACACAGGCATGTTTGAAGGAACAACGGCGTTCTCAGATATCCCAAATTTCACCTTAACCATGCAGCCTACACTTCGCCTCAATGCAGAAGGTAAGCGCTATTTTAACGAGTCAATTACTGCTGACTTTTCTTCGACCGGAAACGTACTGACATCGCAAACTGATAACTACGTTTTCTTTGACGAGGGCTTTATCAATCATATTGAAACGGCTGGGCCTTTTTACCCCATGCCGAATCTGGGCGCTTTCGTTGGACAGCCTTTTGAGTGTCGCGAGGGAATTGTCAGTTGCGAAGGCATAATACAGGCAGATACCATTGAGGGGCTTGCAAAGGAGCTCGGTCTTGATACTGATACTGTTGTGGCGTCGGTCGAGAAATACAACGGCTACTGCAAAAGCGGCGTTGATGAAGATTTCGGAAAACCCGCCGAACAGCTTCTCGCTCTCGAAACTCCCCCGTATTATGCAGGAAGAATTACGCCTACTTTATTCACGACAGTTGGCGGCCTGCGCACCAATGAAGATATGCGTGTTATCAGCACTGATGGACTTCCAATTCCGGGGCTTTACGCTTGTGGTGGAGATGCTTCTGGAATCTACGGTGCAAACTACGATGTTGATGTTTGTGCTGGATCGCAACAAGGTTGGGCAGTCACTTCAGGCTATCTAGCTGCTGAGCGCATCGCTGAATAAGCCAATTCTCCCTCCCAGTCTGCTGCTCGGGTTTTGAATTTCATTGCCCGGGCAGCAGGCCTTCTTTCCTCCACACTCGTTTTTTCGCATGTTTTCCAAAGAAAGAAAACCTTTCTGGCTGATTTGGTTTTATAACTCAATATCGCAAACAGCTTCAATCATGAGGCTGGCATCATGCAACAAGGAATCAAGCTGGGCGGCTTGCGCAAGCGGTGTACGCCAGGCAAGCCCACAACCCGCAGACATTTGACGAGGAATAGGCATGAGTTTTCCGGGAACACCACGGCGCTCGCACGCTGATTGAAAGGCGAGTGCGTCGGTGGTGGTATAAAAGGCGACTATGCGGTAAAGCTCTGACATATTTTTCCTCGTGGGTGATACCTTCGTTTACTTAAGAAATTGTAATCGAAAACACGCCAGCGGTGCTCTCTGACACGCTTACTGAGCGTCCCTTTTTTTCAGCAAAGCGGATGATGTTATCTCGAGGAGATGCTTGATTCACGAGTATATGAATCGGCTGACCAGGATTTTCTTTCATGGCATCAGTGACCATCATTAGCGGTTCAGGACAAAAGAGCCCCTTAGCATCTAGTTCTATCATTTCTAGCACTCCTCTCACACTAGGCGATTTTTACGGATATTGACAAGCCCTATAATAACCAAGAGACCTATGCAGACGATACAGGCAATTTGGCCGTTAACGGTTGTTCCTGCGGCGCTTGAGGCAAAGCCGAAGTTATGGCAAATTGCTGCACCAACGATTAGGCCGATAACAGTAATTGCTGAATCGCTAGAGCCGTTGCCCGTCAAGATGAGTTGGCGCAGGGGGCAGCCGCCAGCAAGGGTGCAACCTAAGCCCACAACGAACATGCCAAGTATATTCCACAGAGATTCGCTATGAGCGATAGGCTGATTTTCGAAGCCTACATTGAAATTACCAGAAATGATGTTGTAGATAAGCATGCCGACAAAAATACACGCTGGCATAATCAGTCCAGCAAAGTCCTTAACGAGGAAAACGTCGCGGATACCACCAGCAAAACAAAGACGCGTACGCTGAGCAATTGCACCAAGCACCAGGCCGCAAATCAGTGAAAGAGCAAGGGGGGCATGGACTGATCCGGGCCCTTCAACGCTTGCCGCGAAAGCAGTAGTAGTTACACTCAAGATGAGTAGTACCACAAAGGCGATCGGCATCATCAGACCTTCAGCTTTTTTGGTATCGTATGCGCGGCCGAGAGAAAAGCCTTTCTTTAGGAAGAGGATGCCTACTAAAATACCGCCCACAAAACCAATGAGTGCAACCCAGGCATTAAGATCGCCGCCTGCCATACGTAAAACCATGCGGAGGGGGCAACCTAAGAAAATAAGGCATCCAATCATGATGATAATGCCTAAGAAAAACCGCGTTATTGGTGATGATCCGGCTGTTGGTTTGAATTCTTTTGTGGCGAACGCCAAGATACACGCGCCCGCAATAATGCCTACGATTTCGGGACGGACATACTGAACGATAGCAGCTTCGTGAAGCCGTAGTGCGCCAGCTGTGTCGCGTAAAAAACAGGCAACACAGATAGCCATATTGGCGGGATTTCCGCCGATTGCTAGGGTGATAGGAACTGCAACAGCTAAGAGCGCGCAGATCCAAAACCCGATTTTTTTGGGATTCATACGTTCCTCCATTAGGGTTGTTTCGCTTTGCGCAGAAGAAAGCGGGTTTGCGAGATGTGCAGAAATCTCACATGTGGTAGCTCGGGGCAAGCTCCGAAACCAAGTGATATGGTCGAGGATTCTGGGTACTAGACCAGAACAATGATGCTTGCAGATAGCACCATCACCTCGAATATAGAAATTATTCTCCAGCGTTATTTTTGCGTCAAGCTAGGACAGGGCTAACGTGCCTTTTTGCCCGCCGAACGAGCTATTCGCTGATGGCAGCCTCGTGAACGCTTTGGTTTTGCTGGTGTTCTTCTTCGTCAAGGCGCTTCATTGAACGATTGTTAAGAGCGACGATGGTCATGAGTACCCAGAAGCCGAAAAGGACCCACGAAGCAAATTGCGTACCTAATATGGTGACAAGAATCGAGCTTCCGAATACGGCAAGAGGAGAAGCAACGAGTAAAAAAGAGTTCTGGAAACCGAAGACTGCTCCGCGATTTTCTTCAGGAACTTTATCGAGAACAAGAAATCCAAGAAGGGCAGAGAAGGGGCCGCAGGTCAGTCCCGCGAAGAAGGCACCGAAGAGGAGAACGGGGTATGCAGGAAGAGCTGCCATGATGCCCATGCCGAGGACCATGCCAACCATCGAAATAAGGAACCAGGTGCGCCGCTTAAGCTTTTCTGTGAGAGCGGCATAGACAAGGGGGCCGATAAGCAGGCCTAAAGAAAGAGCGCTTAAAACGTAACCCAAACGTTCGGGCTGATTGAGTTCAGTGAAGTAGACCGGAAGTACGAGTCCCTGATAGGACCCGATTACCATAGTCATCGCGGTAGAAAGCAAGATCGCTGCAGTAATGATGCCGTCAGTTCTGAACATGACCTTTATACCGACTTTAAGTGATGCTAATGTCGAAGATAGGAGACTCCCTGTTGTCGTATCCGACACTACGGGCGTTTCGTCTACCTTGATTGTGCCGATCGAGCGAGGAAGGCTGAGGGTAATCAAGGCAGCGCAAAGGGAAAGCCCAGCAGTGACCCAAAACGCTGGAATGCCACCAATGGTACCGATAAGTACAGCTGCGAGGGCTGGCCCAACGATTACTGCGAGAGAATCCATGGCCTGCGAGATACCAACGAAACGTTGGAGATCGAGACCATCACGTTCAGTCACGGAAGGAAGCAAGACACTGCGCGCGGTCATGCCTGGAATATCGCCGATGGCACCTAAAACGCCAAAAAGGATGAACCATCCAAGGTTGAGTCCTGCGGTCATTTCGACGATGGGAAGAGCAGCAACGCAAGCTGCTGATATAAAATCTGAAATTACCGATACGTTGCGACGATTGAAGCGATCAAGGAGAGCACCCCCAAAGATTCCAGCAAGAAACTGAGGCACACCACAGGCAAGTGCGAGTGTTCCGGCGGCCAAAGGGTCGCCAGTAATGGCAAGTAAAACGAGTGGCAAAACAACGGCTGCCGAGGCATTGCCTAAGGTAGATATAAATTTCGAAGCGAGAAAACGTATGGTAGTTCCCATCCCAAACATGGCAGATCCTCTCTAGATATCGTTTGTGCTTGGGTATAGTAAAAGCCTGGACCTTAGGTCTAGGTCAAGGGAATTTCAAAAACTTTTTTCGTCATCAGGAAATGAAGGAATTTTCCGAATTTTCAACTTCCAACGTTTCACTCAGAGAGAAGGTTAAGAGGGTTGTTTTTGCTATATATTTCGAGGGAGCGAGAAAAAACCCTTCGCTGAACAGAATCGAGACCTTCCTTCTCGTACATCCTTAGAATTGCATCTCCCTCGCTTGTGTCCGAGGAACCCACTGATAAATCAAGATCCTTGACAAGAATTGTCAAAATATCAGCGCTTTCTTGCGCGAGAGATTCGATTTCTTCATCTGTAGCATCTTCGGTAAGCTCGTAGGTGCGTAGTCCAAGTTCGCGGTAACGATCGAAAAGATCATGATTAATAATCTTTTGGTAAAAGTCGGAAAGAAAATCAAAGTCGATTTCGTCGTAGCTGCTTTCTACCAAAAGCAGAGCATCGCGCTCTTGTGCTACAAGCTGGGGAGGAAGTCCTTGATTGCCCATAAGGGCAATGATATCGATCAGTTGAACTGGGGTATCGGGTGAGACTTGCGCTTTTCGAAGAACGGCAATCGTTCGACGCTGTTCGTTGAGTCGCTCGATTTCGGTTGCGATTTCTGAGTCGAGCGCGTCAAGATAATCGGGAGTAGTTGAAGAAGCGGAAAGGTTTTCCTCATCGAGTGGCTCGCGAATCTTATCAAGCGAAAAGCCCAAGGATACGAGATTTTTGATGCGCAACAAGCGCAGAAGATCTTCGATGCGGTAATTGCAATAGTCATTCTTATCGCGGGGAGGTTCAGGCAGAAGTCCGATAGAGCGGTAGTGGCGCAAGGTCCGAGGTGTTACCCCGGCAAATTTTGCAAGTTCACCTGATCGCATGGGATCTCCTCAGATTGGATTCCGTATGCTCAATTATTGCGTGAAGCAAAAGCCGAGCAAGCACCGTTGTTTTCCCTCAACGGCTGTGAGTACATAAAATATCTTCCTGAGGGAAAAGTCAAGTTTCGTAGCATTATCCCACTATTGGGCTTTTTGCATACTCTTTGGCATCTTCGACATACACCTTCGAGTTATCAAGAATATGCTGGTAAGTATCCTCGTCGAGAGTGCGTACAATCTTTCCCGGAACTCCTGCCACCAGAGAACGTTCTGGGATGATGGTGTTTTCCTTGACCAAGGCTCCTGCTGCAATGAGGGAGCCCTTTTTGATATGTGCCCCATTCATTACCGTTGCATGCATGCCTATAATCACATCATCTTCGACTTTTGCACCATGAACAATGGCATTGTGACCGACTGAAACGCGATCGCCTAGGGTTACCGGGCAGTCATAATCGGCGTGGAGCATGACGTTGTCTTGAACACAACTCATATTACCAATCGTGATAGAATCGACTTCAGCTCTGATTACGGCTCCGAACCAGACCGAACTGTCTTCACCGACTTTTACGTTTCCGCTTATAGTTGCGCTATCAGCAATAAAGGCGGCTTTGCTTACTTCAGGGCGCATACCTTTGAACTCGATAAGCATATATCCTCCGATCCATAGTAACTGGTTCTATTGTAGGTATATGCCTGTTTCTGACATCGATAATTAATAGTGAATTTGAAAGAATTACGGCAAACTTGACAGAAAAACAACGATTCTGCCAAGTTTGCAAGCTTGATATCGATTTTTAAATCATCAATTTGCTGATTGCCTGAGCGTATGCCACAGGGTCTTCAATGGGCATGCCTTCTACCATAAGTGCCTGGTTATACAAGATGTCAGCGTAAAGATCGATTTTCTCAGTATCATTTGCGGCTTCGGCAGCTTTCAGGGCTGCAAAAACAGGATGATCGGCGTTTAGCTCAAGTACCCGCTCAGATTTGATGGCTTCTTCGGAAGCGTTTGGCATCTGATTCAGAATCTTTTCCATCTCGAGAGAAATTGGACCCTCAGCTGTCAGTGCAGAGGGAGCGTCGGTTAAGCGAGTGGATACGGCAACCTTGGTAACCTTGCCGCCTAAGGCAGTGAGCATAGCATTCAGGAGTTTCTCATTCTCTTTACTGACCTCTTCTGCCTTGCTTTTTTCCTCTTCGGTTTCTAGACCTAAATCGCCACCGGCAACATTCTTGAAGCTTTTTTCATTGTAGGCGGGCATAGAAGTGATGCAGAACTCGTCTACCTCTTGGGTGCAGAGGAGCACGTCATAGCCCTTGGCAAGCACCGATTTTACGATTGGGCTCTTAGCCAGGCGCTCGGTAGATTCTCCTGTAGCATAAAAGATTGATTCTTGATCGACGTGAGCAGAAGCAGTGTACTCATCAAGGGTTACAAACTTTTCTTCCTTAGCAGAGTAGAAGAGTAGCAAATCGCCTAAGAGCTCCTGGTTTTGACCATAGCTAGTGTAAATACCAAACTTAAGGGCCTGACCAAACTCCTTAAAGAAGCTTTCGTAGCCTTCGCGATTGTTGTCGCGGAAATCAACCAAATCAGCTTTAATTTTTTTCTCGAGTCTACGCTCGATGGCGCGTAGTTGGCTATTTTGCTGAAGGGTCTCACGTGAGATATTTAGGCTCAAGTCTTGGCTATCGACGATTCCGCGAACGAAATTAAAGTAGTCGGGTAGCAGATCTTCGCATTTTTCCATGATGAGTACATTGGAACTGTAGAGAGCCAATCCCTTTTTGTAATCTTTGCTATAGAAGTCGAAGGGTGCACGGCTGGGAATAAAGAGGAGCGCATCGTAGGAAAGAGTACCTTCTGCATGCACGGTGATGGTGCGCGATGGATCCGTAAAATCGTGGAAGTCGGTCTTATAAAAGGTATTGTACTCCTCTTGCGAAACGTCAGACTTAGCGCGTTTCCAAATAGGAATCATAGAGTTTATGGTCTCGATTTCGGTATAGTCTTCAAATTCGGGTTTGTAATCATCGCCTGCGTCTTCGGGCTTAGGGAGTTCGCGTCGTTTGCTAACTTCCATCTGAATGGGGTAGCGTAAGTAGTTCGAATAGCGTTTTATGAGGTTCTTTAGTCCATACTCAGAGAGGAACTCATCGTAGTTGTCTTCTTCGGTGTTGGGACGCAGTGTCAAAATAACGTCGGTTCCGTGCGAATCTCTTTCGGCTTCGCTAATTGCATAACCTTTGACGCCGTCGCTTTCCCAGCAATATGCCTTGTCGAAGCCGTAGGCACGAGAGATAACCTTAACGGATTCTGCCACCATAAATGACGAATAGAAGCCAACACCAAATTGACCGATGATATCAATTTCTTCACCCTGCTGTTCGGCGTTCTCGTCTTTAAACTCGAAGCTGCCGGAATGAGCAATGGTACCCAAATTCTTATCCAGATCCTCTTCGGTCATGCCAATGCCATTGTCGGAAACCGTGATAGTACGCGCTTCTTTGTCGAAGGAAACGAGAATGCGTAAATCGGATTTATCGAGTTTGATATCTGAATCAGTAAGACTTTTGAAATAGAGCTTATCTACGGCATCTGATGCGTTTGAAATCAATTCACGGAGGAATATTTCTCTATTCGTATAGATTGAATTGATCATCAGATCCAACAGTTTTTTGCTTTCAGTTTTAAATTTCCGCATCAAGCGTTCCTTTCTAATCCTAGGCCCTCATTGCTTCTCCGCGTTGGAGTGTATTTCAACTAAGCAAAGCACAAAAAATAGCAGTCTCGCGCTGAGAGTGCTAATACATGATTGTAATAATGCCGTTTTGCATGTCAAGCGCGAGAGAGAAATCTGCACGGAGATTCATGATTCGTTGCTAGTAACGAGGGCAGTCCTATATACGGTGAATGAAAATACCGCTGCGTAGCTTTGGTTCGAACCAAGTGGATTTTGGGGGCATGAGTAATCCAGCGTCAGCAACATCAAAAAGCTCTTCTATTGACGTGGGATACATGGCGAAAGCAACCGCCATACCCTCGTTAACCCGGCGCTCGAGTTCGCCAAGCCCACGGATGCCGCCGACGAAATCAATGCGCTTGTCGGTACGGGGATCCTCAATGCTCAATACGGGTTCGAGCAGGTTGTTTTGCAGAAGCGCAACATCGAGTCCTTCTACAGGATCATCGTTGAGGTAGGATTCTTTGATGCGTAGCCCATACCATGAACCATTGAGGAACATGCCGAAGCTGCCCTTAGTGCTTGGCTTAAAGGGCTCAGCTTGAGGTCCGGTAATATCAAAGCGCTCGCCAATACGTGCGAAGAATTCCTCTGAGCTCAAACCCGAAAGATCGGTAACAACGCGATTGTAGTCTAGTATACGCAGCTGGTCGCTCGGGAAAATTACTGAGAGAAAATGATCGGCTTCTATGGCTTCGCTTGGGTTTCCTGCTGCTTCTCGGCGCATGAGTCCAGCTTTTACTGCAGATGCCGCGCGATGGTGGCCATCAGCTATATAGAGCGAATCGGTATTCAGGAAAGATTTTTTGATGCATGCTGTATCTTCAGCGTTGTCAATGCGCCAGACGCTATGTCTTACTCCATCGTCAGCAACGAAATCGTAAAGAGGAGGCTGGAAGGTATTTTTCCTGATGATCTCTTCAATGACACCTGAAGAACGAAATGCGAGGAATATGGGACCTGTTTGCGCGCTTGTGGTATCCACATGATGAATGCGGTTGTACTCTTTGTCCGCACGCGTTTTTTCGTGCTTCTTGATGCGGTTGCTTTCGTAATCATCAACAGATGAGCAGCCTACAATACCTGTTTGACTATGCCCCTCGGCGTTAGTTAGACGATAGAGATAATAGTGAGGAGTAGCGTCACTGATGAAGTCGCCGCGCTCGATTGCGGCATCAAGCAACTCGCGAGCACGTTCAAAAACGGCATCATCGTTGTGGTCGATATCGGTGTCGAAAGTAGCTTCAGGCATATCAATCGAAAGAAAAGAACGGGGATGTTTGGCGATTTCGGCTTTAGCTTCACTTCGATTAAACACATCGTAAGGCAAAGCAGCAATATCCTGGACTAAATCTTCGTGGGGGCGCACACAGGGAAACGGAACGACATCGACCATGGGTAGGACTCCTCATCTTTATAAATTGGCAGCATGGTTTAGGATACCTTATTTAGGGTGAAAGTGGATGCAGGTTGAGGCGGGTAATCGGGTTATCGGCGCTTGCTCTCGTGAAGGTGTGGGACTTTGTAAAGAAAGGAAAACGGTCACCCCTATTAGGAGCGACCGTTTCTTTTAGTAGGTGCTTCTTGCGAACCTGTGAATCAAAGCAACTTATGCTGTTGCGGTGATAACAGTGTCGTTTGCGAGAGCTTCACCTACAAGTTGACCAAAGGTTACGCAGCGTCCGTGGCTGATACCTGGGCAGTGAACAGGATAGTCAACGCCGAAGAAATCGCCCTGTGCGTTTCCGATTGCAAAGAGACCATCGATTGGCTCGTCTGCGTCGGTGCATACCTGCGAATCATCGTTTACATGAAGCCCAAACGGAATGGTAAGGGTAGTGCAAACGAGAGGAGTTGCGTAGAACGGAGGCTTAACGATTTCGGAGAGGAACTTCTGAGGAACGTCGAAATCGGTGTCTGCGCCTGCAGCATACATGCTGTTGTAACGCTCGACAGTTGCCTTAAAGGTGTCTGCTGGAACACCAAGTTTCGTTGCAAGATCATCGAGAGTATCAGCTTGGATTAAGTCGCCGCTTGCGATGCGCTTATCCATTTCCTCTTCGATTCCGGTGAGCCACTGGTTAGCTTTTTCCTCAGGCCACTGAGTGTTGACCCATTTAGCGTAATCAGCGTCAAAGATTGACCAGGCAACGTTTCCTGGGGTGTTCATCCGCGCGTTTGTCAAATATGGCTCAAAAGGAAGCTCGGCACCATAGCGCTCACCATTGATGTTGACTGCAAGCCAGCTCATGATGAATGCGGTAAGGTTGAAGGTGTATGAATCAAGCGTGAACTGGTGAACCATAGGTGCAGCAGGGCTCTTCGAGATTCCTGCGCCAGCCCAAGATCCCATGGTGATTGCGTCGCCGGTGTTGCCGCCTTGTGGCGAATAGATTACGCCCTCGGAGCGATTAGTGATAGGTGCCCAGGCGTCAATCATTTCTTGGTTTCCGCAAATATCGCCTGTTGCCAAGATAACACCCTTTGACGCGTTGTACTGGATGTTCTTGCCGCTTGAATCACTTGCGATAACGCCGGTGATGCCAGCTTTTGCATCGCCAACAAGCTGCTCTACGTGGGTGTCAAAGATGAACTCTGCACCATTCGAAACTGCTTCTTCGTAAAGGCTGTCGCCAAGATTCCAGTTAACTGATTTGCCGTCGGGACGACTGTCGCCAACCTCATCGCCTTTAACGAAAGAGACTGCATCAGGATAGATGCGCCAGCGCTCGGGCAGAGTATCCCATCCGTATTTTGCGGTACCGGAAAGTGCGGGAACCATGGTGATGCCGTATTTTGCGACAAGCTCTTCGATGTAGTCGAAAACCTTACCTGAGCGAGATGCCCAAGTATAAATCAGATTGTAGTTAGTGGTTTGGTGTGACCAAAGATGCAGAAGTTTTGCTGCCAGGCGAGGGTCAAGGTCGAAGCCGGTGCGCAGATGATACTGGCTGCCGATGTGTCCAACGTCGACGCCGCGAATCTGATAGGTCTCGGTGCGCTCGATAACGGCTACTTTAGCGCCTTCGCGAGTTGCAGCTTCAGCTGCTGAAAGTCCTGCGAGACCAGAACCAACGATGACAATGTCGAAGTCTTTTGTTTCTTCGGCGGTTAGAGCTTCAGGAGCTACTTCCCAGGTGTGCTTGCCAACGCCGTCTGCACTAGAAGACGAACTTGATGAAGAACTTGAAGAACTGGATCCTGAGCTACAGCCAGCAAGGCTTGCGGCGCCAATAGCACCTGCACCAGCGACACCAGCACCAATCAGAAACTGCCTACGTGATACACCACTACTATTATTTTCCATCTTTCATTCCCTCCCTCGTTCCCGGGAAAACCCGAGTTTTTACTGAATGATAGGGGACGCACTCTGACAGACTGCGGCGGATAAGCGGCTAAATCTCCCTCGAAAGCGCTTGAATCCCTACCGATAAATAAGTATAACAGTGATAGAATTTCGTCGACAATTTGTCACCTGTCGGATACTTAAGGCTTTGAAGAGGGAATATGCGTGAATAATTGGGCGAATAATCGGGATTAACCGACTGGGTCGGCACCCGTGGGTACGCGTCCAATAGCTTCAACGTATGTGTATACGCTGCCACTTATAGTGCGTTTGATGCTTGTTGAAGCAAACCAGGTATTGTCAAGAGAGATGTTCGTCGCATTTGAATGTTTATATCCCACGATCGCACCAAAATATAGACTCGCGTTTGCTAAGCTTTGGTTGCTGGCACCCGTTATCGAGAAATCGGTAACAGCTTTCTTTGGAGGATCGCTTGGGTTTTCAGGCGCGCTTCGTAGAATTTTGTTTTTTGAACCCTCGACAAATCCAACAATTCCGCCAATGCTTCGCAGATAACTAGAGTGAGCAGCGAGGGTCGAAGTTATTTGAATATCGATTCCTTGCACCTTGCAGTCGGTGATAATTACGCCTTCAGCGCGTCCTACGATTCCTCCCACAGAAAGACGAGAGTAATCTGCCGCACTGATATTCATCTTAAGATGCTGACCGTCGTTTCTCAGGCCATCAACACGACAGTTGGTAATTTCTGCATCGGAATGAGCGATTGAACCTAAGAAGCCAAAAGCAAAATCGTCACCGCTGCTGAAACTATGTACGAAGGTGTCACGTTTTTTCGTGTAGTCAATCGTGACGTTCTGAAGCTTTCCTCCGCCTATGATGCCAAAAAGACCAACGCTGTAATGGCTGTAGTTGGCTGTTTCGGGCGTGTAGTTTTCAATTACACAACCGTTTTTGTTGCCACCTTCATAAGAGCCGGTAAACTGCTTATTTCCATAAGAAACGTGCTGCCCCGCAAGATCAATACTGTGCGTCTGGGCAAAAGCCATGGCGAGATATTTTTCCTGTACCCACTTTTCCGGCATGGTTCCCACAAAATGTTGAGCATGGCGCACAATAAAAGGAGCGGCTTCTGTTCCCCATTGAGCAACGGTGGGAGCGTCCTTTTCGACCATTTGAGCGAAGTTCACGTTAAACGAATAGTACGAGGGGTTTATGGCAGTGTTTCCTTGTTTTAGGCAAAACGCAATGTTAGAAAATGATTGCTGCCTAAGGTCGTTGGGAGCATGAAGGTCGTAGGCTCTGTAGTTTTCTCCAGCAACTTCAAATGAATTGTGAGCGAGATTAAGAGCTCTTCCGTACAGCCCACCTTGTCGTAAATCGGTATAGGGAATGGATTGATCGACGATAGCGTAATAGCCCCACTCGATAATGCCCACTTCGTTTCCTCGAAGCGTATTTATGAGGGGAGATTCGTATCCAGTGTAGCCATATACGCCACGTGTGCCATCCTGGTAGTTTTCATAATAGATGAGGCCAATCGCATCGTTTCGCTCGGTGTAGGTAGCCTTTACATCAACTCGTCCATAGCTTAGTTGGGAACTATAGCTGTCCACCAAGCCCCCTTCAGCCAGCGCAAGAGATCTGCCAGCAGGATAGGTGCTCGGGGTAATCCATTCGAACACGTAACCAGGTTTGTCGTATGGGCGATTTGCGATGGTGGCATACCTAGCATCGTTCTGAACTGAATAAGGAACATACTGGGCGTTGATAAGCTGGCCATCCTCGCCGTTATAGAACAGCACGCGAGTAAACAGTGAGTCGCTGCTAAAAGGAATTTCGAAATCCGAAGCATAGGCAGTCGTTAAGTGAAGGGAATCGACACCCTCGCGATTAGGGTGAATAACCATTGCTTGTGAATGTGCGATGTAGCTTGAGCCACTGCGTTCGTAGTACCACATGCTTGCGTTTCGCAACTCGCTCGTGTCGTAGTCGGTCACCTTCACGCCGTTTTTATCGCGCAGGCTAGAGGAATCGTGGTCGGTAAAGCCAAGCGCTGGGGTTCCTGCGTAGTAAACACGAAAATCGTTATTGCTGCCAAGAGGAAAGCCTGCAATTCCTGAAGAGGCTGTTTGCCTGGCGACCATCCAAAGACTTGCTGAAGAGGGAGCGCCAAACTCTCGCTCGAAATCGCTGCGAATGCCGGTGGTCTGGGCAAGGTTTGATCCGCGTGCTCCGGTGTTGCCTTGGGCAAGATTATGGATACTGCTTTGCGTGTTTATTTGATTCGTGAAATAGGCACTGACCTCGTCGATGCGAGGAGTAGTGCGAATGTAGACGATGTAATCGCCGTCGCTTCTTGAAACTATGCCCGATTCGACGAGTTGCGCAAAGGCGCGTACGTCAATCCGCAAAGATTCGAGGGTGAGCGTATCATCGTTTGTGTTGAGGTTAGTTACACAGGCTCCGAAGGCTTCTCCTAAACCAGGAGTCCAGACCCAAGTATTGTTGTGTAGATAGCCGACTTCTACATCGTTGAGCCAAATTTCGAATGTTTGATAACGGTGATTGTTGTACGAGCCTAAACTTGCGTTGAGGGTCGAGATGGAGGCATCAATGCTTGAAAGCTTGAAGCGACCGCCACTATAGGACTGGTAAGCCGAGGCTGGGTTAGCTGTTTTGAGGGCATCTTGAGTCGAGCTTAAGTCAAAGCTTGTCGCCAGTTTCGTAATGTAGGCAGTGTCTGCGGAGCTTGTTCCATCGACGAAGCCAAGTTCGACTTTGGGAGCGTTGTAGCGAGTTTTGTCGATGTGGGTTCCGTCGTAGCTATCGTCGAGCTTGAGATGGCTTGGGTCGGTTACAAGGTAGGAGAGCGTAATGAGTCTGCCGAGCCACTGGAGATAGCTCGTTGCAGATGAAGGCACGCAAGGAACTTGGTTGGTGGAAACCTTAGCATCAACTCGAAGGTTTTCAGCTGGACCGAATGCTTCAAGGATTGCCTTGATGTCGTCAGCTCCTGAGTCGGTATAATGAACAAGGTCGGAAATCATGTTGAGGTCGATATTGAAAACATCGGTTTGGATGGATTCGCCTCGAGAGATAAGATCTATTCCTTCGCCAGCAGATACCAAAATGCCAGTTTGCTTGGCATCGAGTCGTTCTTGGGTAGTGATTTCGTAGGCGAGAATTTGTCCGCCAAACACCTGAATACCCGACAGTACAAAGCTCGGACCCTCGCTGCCATCAGCATTAACGCGGGAGATTATCACATCGAGCGAAGTGTTGAGCGCGCTGTGTTCGAGGTTTGTATTCTGGATGCATACGTTGCCATCTTCGTCGGCATATATGATTGGGTTCTCAAGTGCTATCGTTTTCGTTGCGCCGGCAGGAGTGCCCCAAAAATAGCCAATAAGCGGAGAGTTGTCTTTTCTGGCTTCCGCGTCTCGCCCAGCAGCAGAGCTCATTCCCAGGTAATAACTTTGTGCATAGTAGTTTTCGCTTAAGGGAGGCTGTGTGCCAAAAAGACCTTGTTTGCCATCGGCATAAAAGACACCACATACAGAAGCAGTTTGTTTGCTAAATTCGATGATGAAATCACCGTTGTAGACTGTAGAATCGACAGAGCTAGAATTGATTATCCCAAGACTACGCGCTTGGCCTGCGGAAAGATAGTAGGTGTCAGAATCTGTTGAGCTAGGTAGGTTTTGGGCTTTTTGGAAATCGTCCTTATCGAAGCCTGCTTTTTCGATTGTGCTATACCACGTGCCATTTGTTTTAAGTGAGGTCATTTTTGCTTGAGCAGCTTGCGATATGCTTTGGGCAGCGGAATTAAGCTCGACCATGCGCATATTGTCTTGGATTGAAAAGATTGAAGGCACTGCAATAAGAACTAGGATAGCGGTTATTGCTACTGATACCAAAAGCTCAGATAAGGTAAAACCTTTATTTAGGCTGCGCCTGCTAAACATAATCCCTAATAGTAAGAGAGGCTTAGACCCAGACCTCTTCATTCCGAATTATCCACAGCCGTTATTTTAGCTTAATTGCCTGCGTATAAGGAGAAATTGGAGCTCTGGCAGGCAATCGCGTTACGTTTCTCCATAAAAAGGGAAGTCCAGCTACGTAAATTAGGTAAATCCTACATAAATAGGAGGGTTAGCAGGGGTATTGAGGCTAGCGAGAACAAAGTTGTGATAAAGGTTCCTTGGAGCATGAGTTTGAGATTGCCTCCGTAGTGAATACAGAACAGCGCCCCGTTTGTTGCAACGGGCATCGCGCTGAGTAAGACGATGGTTCCCAAAAGGATGGGGTCGTCAATAAAGAGTCGGAATATGAAAAAGATAATAATTGGACCAATGAACAGCCTAAATGCTGCAATGATGAAAGCTCGGAAATTAATGAACATTTCGCGAATGCGATATCGAGCGAGCGTTGAGCCAATAAGGATGAGCGCAGATGGAACGGTGATCTGACCAATTAAACTCAGTGTTTGCGTGACAACGCTTGAGTCGTCGATTTTTAGCAAAGTGATAGCCATGGCGGCAAAACAGGCAAGTGACGTGGGGCTAATAATGTTTTTGGCGCTTGAGATGATGCGCTCTTTCAGGTTGTCTTTGCTGTCTGAAATTAAGAATACGCCTACGGTAAAGAGGAAGGTGTTAAAGGGAATATTGAAGATAGCGCCATACACAATTGCCTCAGGTCCGAAGATTGCTCCGACGACAGGAAAGCCAATGAAGCCGACGTTGCCGAAAGCAACCATAAAGCCATAAGTTCCACGATCGGCTTTTTTGAACCTAAACAACCAGGGAACCAAAAAAGCAAGAGCCATCAGAATGACATATGCACCAATCGAGAAAAGGAAAACCATCCAGATAAGCATAGGGTCATCTGGCTTTTTGCTTACAAGCGAGGACGCCAAAATCATGCAGGGCATTGTTACGCTGAGCACGAGCTTCGACAGCTGTCCGTCGAAAGAGTCTTCAATTACTTTAAGTTTCTTGATCGTGAAGCCGACCGCAATCACGAGGAAGAACATAATCATTTGCATGACTGTTGCTTGAAAATCCATACTTTGATTATATCCAGCATTTGAAATTTGCAAGGGGCATTCAGAAAATAGCAGGGTAGCTTCAATGAATAGAGGTCCATTGATTCACGCAATCTATTCCTCTGCCTTAAAGAGGTCAGCTCGCTAGCAGTAGCCTGGACCTATTGTGTGCAAGCTGTGAGTTTGATGTTCGGGTTTGTTTGCGGGAGCTGGTACGTTGGAGCGTCTAGGCGAGAGGGGAACAAGTCCTTGCTGGATGCGAGGCTCAGTTAGCCTGCCATTGACAAATGCCTAGTTCATCCTGCGCAGCGTCTACAATCCCAATACGCTGTATGCTGACGACCCTCGAGGATTCTGCATCAGATTGAAGGTTATGCCCGCTCGAAACCGCCAATTGGCGCTCGCAGGCCCTTCTGCCTTAGTCGTCGAATTTGTGTCACCTGGGATTTCTATATGCAAGCACTCTTTCGTTCGCAGAAAATCCGGGCAGAACCTTCAATCTCATGCAGA
>JBMNSJ010000039.1:0-20253 GCA_050945135.1 Raoultibacter sp. | reverse complement strand
TACGAGGTCGAAGTGCTCACAAGGCAATGGATACGCTACTATAACTACGAACGACCCCATAGCTCGCTTGGCTACAGACCTCCTGCAATCCAAGCGATCACAGCTTAGAAACTAACATTTTGGTTGGTACAGAAAATGGGGGCAGGCCAGGTACCGCCAAAACCTGTGCACAAGACCACACAAGGCATTTGCTCTCGCTGAGCACCGTAAAGGTAACCTACACACTCATTTGCTCTGCTCGAAAATGTTATTCGCTCCTTTTCCATGCTTGCTCCCCCTTAATAAAACCTGTCGATGCAATCGTCTCGTTTAGGCGTAAATCTCGTAAGCTTTCAAACTCAGTGTTTTCGATGCTTTCATAAATCGAGCCATTAAATCACGATTCGCTAGGAAACCGATCGAGGTATCTTCCGTAACCCTCCTTTTCCATCTTGTCTCTTGGAACAAAGCGCAACGAGGCGCTATTGATGCAGTAGCGCAAACCGCCGCGATCTGGAGGGCCATCAGTGAAAACGTGCCTAAGATGAGCATCGCTGCCAGAACTACGCACTTCAACGCGATGCATAGCTTGGCTCGTATCGAGAGACTCCGTAAGCACCGAGCTTTCAATTGGCCTAACAAAACTGGGCCAACCGCAACCAGATTGATACTTGTCGGTTGATACAAACAAGGGCTCGCCTGAAACTACATCGACATAAATTCCTTCACGAAACTCATCGTTGTACTCATTCCGGAAAGGCGGCTCTGTTGCATTCTCCTGAGTTACCCTATATTGCATTTCGGTCAAGCGCTGTTTAAGTTCGCTTTCAGGAACCTGATACAAAGGCTGCGCAGCCTCCTTAAACACCCGAGGTGAAATATGACAATATCCATCCGGGTTTTTATCGAGGTACTTCTGATGATAGTCTTCGGCGGGATAGTAGTTTTGAAGAGGCGCCACTTCAACGACAATCGGTTTTTGAAAGTCCTTCTGCAGATTGTTTACTGCTGTTTCAATTATTGTTCTATCACCTTGATTGAGGAAATAAATTCCTGTGCGATATTGCGTTCCCCAATCGTTTCCCTGTCTATTTAATGATGTTGGATCTATTCCTAAGAAAAACCTTTTAAGGAGCTCGGTCAACGAGAGTTTTGCATCGTCATAGATTACTTTGACCGCCTCGGCATGCCCCGTTCCAGCATGGCAAACCTGCTCGTAACTAGGGTTTTCAGTTGAACCATTCGCATAACCGACCTCGGTGTTGAGAACTCCCGGAACAAGGGCTAGATATTTCTCAACTCCCCAAAAACACCCACCAGCAAAGACGATTTCTTTTTCCATGAACCCACCATCCTACTTTACGCCTGTCAACATTATCGCCTATCCGCTTAGGGGAACTCCGCGCTCATGCATTCTGTTTGCAAGAGGTTGAGCAACGGAAAGAACTCCATGATTAAGGCGCAGTGATGCATACTGCCCACACATCCCTGGATGGATATAGTTTTTCTTCACGTATAGGAAAAGCTCGTTTACAATTGAGCAAGAAGTGGAAGGAGGACAATGAGTATTTCTCATAACATAGATGAATTTCCGGAAGAGTTTTTTGATGAACCAGAAGAAAAAAAGCCACAAATTCCGGCTGAGCCACTCACCTATGTAGCTCATTACACCTCTCCTATAACCGAAAGTCCCACAAAAGGTTTCTTCGAGTTCGACAGCATATACCGTGCCTCTTCGAAGCAAAACATTCAGGATGCTCGAATCAGAATGCTTGAAATATATGGCAAAGAGGCAGTGTCTTGGGTTATTGACGAGGTAAAACTAAAGAAAAAAACCGACAAAGTGTTGAGCGAACAGCTCGAACTTGATTTTCGCGAGCCAAAGAAGCAGCGAAAGCGACGCGTGAGCAAAAAATACCTATAGCTTTAAACTATTAGAATTCGCCTTATCTCCCCTTATTAAAAACGAAATTTAGTAAAGAGGAATTGTAATCGTATCCCCTTCTTCTTTATGATGGATTCACCATAAAATTCTTCGATAGCATGAAAGTGATGTGAGTGGAAATGAATGTCGATAGTTTACGAAGTGCACTAGAACTTTTACGCGGTGAAGATAACGAAATCCTGGACACGTATCATCCAGTTGATCCAAGCGCTGAGCTAGCTGGCGTTTATCGTCATGTCGGAGCCGGCGGAACAGTGATGCGGCCAACCAAGACTGGCCCAGCCATGCTTTTTCACAAAGTCAAAGGACATCCTGACACCAAAGTTTTAATCGGGCTCTTAAGCAGCCGTGAGCGTGTTGCAAAACTCTTAGACTGCCCCTCTGATCGCCTTGGATTCCTCCTTCGAGACTCAGTCCATCATGCCATGGATGTTATCGACTATCCTGGTAAGCAAGCTCCCTGCCAAGAAGTCGTCCATAAAGCCACCGATCCAGATTTTGACATTCGCAAGCTGGTGCCCGCCCCAACCAACACTCCCGATGATGCGGGGCCCTATATTACCCTCGGTATGGCGTATGCAAGTCATCCCGATAGTGGAGTATCTGACGTAACCATTCATCGTCTTTGTCTCCAGAGTAAAGACGAACTCAGTATTTTCTTTACGCCCGGAGCACGTCACATTGGAGCTATGGCAGAGCGTGCAGAAGAACTCGGTATTGAGCTGCCGATTTCTATCAGCATTGGCGTTGACCCAGCTATCGAGATAGCCTCTTGCTTTGAACCACCAACCACTCCCCTTGGCTTTAACGAGCTTTCCATTGCGGGGGGATTACGCGGAAAACCCGTAGAGATGTCTCAGTGTGTAACCGTAAACGAAAAGGCAATTGCAAACGCCGAATATGTCATCGAGGGCCTCATTGTTCCCGGCGTACGTGTTCAGGAAGATCAAAACACCAACACCGGGTTTGCTATGCCGGAATTTCCAGGATATACCGGACGCGCCTCTGACCAGTGTTCTCTTATTAAAGTTACTGCAGTCACCACGCGAAAAGAGCCCATAATGCAGACTTGCATCGGACCGAGCGAAGAGCACGTAAGCATGGTTGGCATCCCTACTGAGGCAAGTATTCTTGATATGGTAGAACGCGCTATGCCTGGACGCCTACAAAACGTGTATGCCCATTCTGCGGGCGGCGGAAAGTACATGGCTGTTCTTCAGTTTAAGAAAAGTACGGCAAGTGATGAGGGTCGTCAGCGCCAAGCCGCTCTGCTTGCCTTCTCGGCATTCTCAGAGCTGAAAAACATCATAATCGTGGATGAAGACGTAGATCCCTTTGACACCAACGATGTGCTGTGGGCTATGAACACGCGCTTTCAGGGTGATGTAGACACAATTTTCATTCCAGGTGTCCGCTGTCATCCACTTGACCCTTCCGAGTCGCCCGAGTACTCCCCCTTCATATCTGATCGGGGCATTAGCTGCAAGACCATATTCGACTGCACGGTTCCCTTCCATCTCAAAGATAAGTTCATCCGTGCACAATTCCTCGATGTCGATCCGCAGCCATTCCTTGACAACACGCAGGAGCGCTAACATGAAGCGAATTATCGTTGGCATAACGGGTGCAAGCGGCGTAATTATGGGCTACCAGCTTATGGCAGCCCTCAACCGCCTTTCCGAGTGGGAAACGCATCTTGTTGTGAGCGACTCCGCTCGTCTCACCTGGGATTTAGAAACCGAAAGACCCATTGAGGAACTCTTCGATTTGGCTGATTATGTCCACGACGAAGGTAATATGGCGGCCTCAATTTCAAGCGGATCTTTTGTAACGGAGGGCATGATTGTTCTGCCTTGCAGCATGAAATCGCTTGCGGGCGTCGTGAGCGGCTTCACTGATAATCTGCTTCTACGTGCCGCCGATGTGTGCCTCAAAGAAAACCGAAAGCTTATCCTAGTTCCGCGTGAAATGCCTTTGGGGAAAGTGCACCTTCGCAATATGGCCGAAGCAGCTGATCTGGGATGTACGATTATTCCCCCGATGCTCACGTTTTATAACATTCCAGAAACTCTCGACAATCAGGTACACCACGTTGTTGGCAAAATTCTCATGCAGTTTGGAATAGAGTACGAACACTTTGAGCCATGGGAAGGTATTTCTTGATGGAACACGAGCGCATCACAATTGAAGATGGCGATTTCAGCTTATGGGCACACGCTCATTCAAGCGGAGACGACTGGTCCATTTCTATCGGCGGTGGCACAAAAAGCCATATAGGCGCTGTTGCCATTGGCTTACCTCGCCCAAGCCTTGCTGATGCGCGAACAACAAGCTCAAGCATAAGCAGCATCTGCGTACCGGGCCATAAAGACGACGAAGTTGCTCGCAATGCTGCACTGCGTCTTTCCTCTACACTTAACTGCGTTGTGGTTGTCTCTTGTGGCATTCATGTCGACAATGCAAGCAACGAGGATATCAAAAGGATTATGACAAACTATGACGAGCTTATTGAGAGCTTGATTCTGTACGTAAAAAAGGCCTAAACTATTCGATGTATTTGTCAGTTACGTTGATGTATGCGAGGTATACCAATGGGAAATCAATGGCCAGTATGCGAATGCGGTAATCCTTCCAAGAAGACCTGCGAAAAAAGAAACGATTGGGCTCATTGGCTTGATTGTGAAGATTGCGGCAAGCAGATCGATGACAGTTATATCCTTTATGCTGAAGAGGACCAGGACTAGGCTTTATGAACACACTTGACGCACTGTTTTGTCGAAAAAGCATTCGAAACTATACTGGCGAAAAGATTAGTCGTGATCAGCTTGAGTTGATTTTGAAAGCTGCTTATTCCTCTCCTGTAGCTCGAGCTCGCTACGACAGCTTACACCTCACCGTAATCGAAGACACAGATCTTCTCACGCAGATTGACCGTGCTGCTTTTGAGTACATGGGCTATCAGCAACACCCCCTACACGAAGCCCCCACCTTCATTCTCGTTTCTTCCTCTGCTCTTGAAGAAGAGCTTGGAAATGTAGAGTATTCCAACGCAGCTATTCAGGTGCACAGCATGGGGCTTGCGGCCACTGAGCTCGGTATTGGCTGTTGCTATATTTGGGGCTCAGTCAGGGCGCTTAATACGCACCCTGAGCTAATCGAACAACTTAATTTGCCAGAAGGATTCGTTCCCTGCTGTGGAATCGTTTTAGGGATTACCAATGAGTCTAATGCTGAGCGTAAGATTTCCTCCGAAAAGATTGCCACGAATT
Source organism: Raoultibacter sp. (assembly GCA_050945135.1). Taxonomy (GTDB): domain Bacteria; phylum Actinomycetota; class Coriobacteriia; order Coriobacteriales; family Eggerthellaceae; genus WRIS01. The sequence continues at coordinate 15,060 of JBMNSJ010000039.1, read as the reverse complement.
TCATCTAGCGCTCTTTATTGTTAATCAGCTAGCCTCACCATAGGTTTAATCAGGTCTTTAGGATGAGAATGCATGATTTCGAAAGCTTCTTCAATGCTATCGACGCCCTCAAAACGGTGAGTAACGAGCAAGCCCGGGTCAACTTTTCCATACTGAACCAAAGCAGCCATACGCTCCATTCGAAGTCGGCCTCCAGGACTTGAGCTTGTTACGAGGCGCTTATCCGACATTCCTCCGCCCCACAGATTGAGCGGAATTTTTATTTCTCCAGACCCTGCAAAATACACGATGTTCGAGATAAGACCTCCTGGTCGCACCATCTTGAACGCCTCGGTTACTGCGTCAACCGTTCCTCCAGCAACAATGACTCTGTCAACAGGTTTTCCCTGCATAAGTGCGCGCACCTGTTTTGCAACAGGCCCTTCTTTGTAGTCAATACAATCAGTTGCGCCATACGCCTTCGCTAGCTCCATGGTAACTGGTCGATTTCCAACCGCGACAATTCGTGCAGCTCCTTGTAAAGTGGCACCCGCTACAGCCATCAAACCAACTGGGCCGATTCCATACACAACGACAGTGTCGCCACATTCTATATCTGCAACTTCGCTACCACGAAACCCGGTATTCATCATGTCCACGATCATGAGCGCTTGCTCGTCGGTAACACCTTCGGGAATGAGCGCTAAGTTTTGGTCTGCTTGAGGCACCGAGAAATACTCAGAAAATACCCCGTCTATAACATTAGTAAAGAGATATCCATGCAAAAAGCCGCCAGAATGTTGCGCAACATCGCTTGCCTGGTGATCATGTGTAAACAGGTAATCAGGAGTGATACTAGGAATCATAACCCTGTCTCCTAGTGCACAATCTTTCACCTTACTACCAACTTCAACCACTTCACCGATAGCCTCGTGACCGAGCGTATTTCCCAGCGAAGCAGGATTCGTCGACTTATACACATTACTTACATCAGAGGTACACGGCGTGACCGCAATGGTTTTTATTATGGCTCCGAACTCGTCACAACTTGGGTAGGGCTTATCTGCATAACAGGCTTTACCTGGTTCTTTGATGATATATGCTTTCATAGTTCCTCCTCGATTTCACCGTTGCCGTTGTTGCCACACCAGTACAACAACTGCTATTTCATGATAACGAAAGACACCTTCTTTTGAGAAGTTTAGATAATCAATGGTTCGTTCTTTTCGGGAAGGGATTACCCTATCAATGGCTTTGTGCCGCTCAGCCGAAAAAGAGTCTCGAGATATCTTGCGTGACCCTTGGAAAACCCCTATACTAGCTCATTGCGCCATGGTGGGTATAGCTCAGTTGGTTAGAGCGCCAGATTGTGGCTCTGGAGGCCGTCGGTTCGACCCCGATTACTCACCCCAGGCGCGATATATGATGCTTCTCCCCTTTTGGGGATTTCTGTTTACACCACTTTGTGGATGGTTTACAATAGCTCAGCGTTTTGCAATTTGACATAGTGTTTCACGGATCGTTAGCTTAGTTGGTAGAGCAGGGGACTCTTAATCCCAAGGTCCGGGGTTCGAGTCCCCGACGATCCACCACTTGTAAGAGCAGCAGGTACCGCAGTGTGCCTGCTTTTTTATTTCCTCAGGTACGTAGAGGGGGCTCGAAGCCCGAATACGGGGTTCTTCCTTGATGTAAGCTTTAGCTTCACATCAAGCACTGGCCCGAGTCAAGGCTTGCGAAGCAAGCGCGAAGCGACTTGGCCTTGATGCGAGGCTATTCCCCGACGATCCACCATTGCCCAAAAATTAGGCGAATGAGGCAAAGATTAGCGATAGTGCGCGATTTGCAAGACAGCTGAAGCGCCAAAACGACACTAACACCCTCTATTTAATCAAATTTGCTAGTTAAGTACATGAACAATAACGCACTATCGAGAATCCTTGCCACGCAAAGCAACCCTGATTGAACTCAACGAGAGACTTCTAGGTTTTTAGTTGACACGGCAAAGGGAACCTCGCCTACGACGAATTAGGCACTAATCAATATCTGAGGTGAGCCATTCATGATAGGTGCGCAAGCGAAGAAGTTCTTTTTGCTTTTCATATGCAACGATTCTGTCTTCAATATCCATACTCTCGTCATCCAAATACATATGCTTAAGTGCACCAATACCTTTTCTATAGGTATCGCTCTCGAGTATTTCCACGAATTCGTCAAAATCTTTCTTCATAGTATCCCCTGCCCCAATCATCGTTTTCGTTTGAGCCTAATTATATCCTCTGAGAAATAAACGAGCTTTTCAGCAGGGTTACAGTTTGTCGTTCACCAAAACTCGAAGAGCAGAAGACACGCAACTGATTTCAAACTCGTGACCCGCAAAAGCTTCGCCATCTATTTGGATTGGCAGTTTGTTAGCTTGAGGAAAACTAAGATATAAGCTTTGAGCCTGTGCAAACTCGATTTGTTTGAAGCGCGTATGATGTGCGTTTTTTGCCAATAGAAAGATTATCGTTGCTTTTAAGATGCTCATCGGAGGATGCGCAATGCAGATATCGAGCAAGCCATCATCGGTTCGCGCGTTAGGGCAAATGTTGAAGCCTCCGCCATAGGTTTTCCCAATCTGTACGGCAAATTGGTACATCTCATCTTGCATGGCAACTTCGCCATCAAATTGAGCTTCGTAAGAATGCTTAATCTTTCGATGAAATAAAACATCGATGCCGCTTTCAAGGAATAATCTTGTACCTGTTTTTCCAGTTCGCTTGCGACGTTCCACGGTGTCAATTGCGATATCGGCATCAAGTCCGAAAGAAAGCGTTTCCGCAAAGTACTCACCGTTGCATAAACCTAGATCAAACAAGGTCTCACGAGCCGATAGCAGCTGCTCCACCGATTCCTCGATTGAAAAACTCATGTGAAGGGTTCTGGCGTAATCGTTTCCCGTACCAACAGGCAGGAGTGCGAATCGAGGTCTATTAGCTTCAGGGATGGTCATAAGTCCATTTATAACCTCATGGACCAATCCGTCTCCTCCAAGAGCAATAACCGTATCGAAATCTTGAGCCTTCTCGGCAAGAAGTCGCCCATGACCAGATTCTTTAGTTAATACCGACTCGAAGCTATCAGCCCCAAGAGCAGCCTGAAGAACCTGCGTAGCGTAGCGCCCCGATTGGGCACCTCTTCCACTTTGCGCTGTTGGGTTTATTATAAGGAGCGCTTTTCCCAAATGAGATACCATCGCCCTCCAGTCCTCTCCGATTACAAAACCGATGCTAAAAACAGCTTACATCTGAATTGGTGCAGAGATACCAAGAAGTTTCAAAGTTAGCGCCAGCACAATACGAGTCGAATTAGCCAGGTAAAGACGCGCTCTTTGCAACTCAGCATCCTCTCCCAGAACGTGGCAGCTTGTATAAAACTGGTGAAAGAGGGCTGCAAGATCTTGTGCGTAATGGGTCAAACGGAAAGGAGCTCTGTCGCGAGCTGCATCTTCGATGAGCTCAGAAAACTCTTCCATCTTCCTCATAAGCGCAAACTCAGAATCATGTTGCAGCAGACTTAAGTCAGGCTCCTGCTTAAAAAGCTTTGCAGCAAGCTCGTCCATGCTCATGGCTCCAGATAACGTGGCAGCAACCTCTTCAGGGCCTGCCGCCTTACGAAGAATGGAGCTAATGCGGGCGTGGGCGTACTGTACATAATAGACAGGGTTGGTTGAATCCTTCTTTTTAGCAGCTTCAATATCGAAGTCGATTTGCTGATCGCTCGATCGAGACAACATAAGATAGCGCGTCGAATCAACGCCTACCTCATCGATGAGCTCGGCAAAGGTAATCATCTCTCCTGTGCGCTTCGACATACGAACCGCTTCCCCATCTCGGAAAAGATTAACTAATTGCCCAAGCACTATCTCGAGTGCCTCCGGACGACCCCATGCAGCTAATGCTGCCTCGCAACGTTTGACATAGCCATGATGATCTGCGCCCCAAATATTGATGAGATGATCAAAGCCTCGCGAGATTTTATCGTAGTGATAGGCAACATCGCTCATAAAGTACGTATATTCACCGTTCTCCTTTATGAGAACGCGATCCTTTTCATCGCCGAAAGCAGTGGAGCGAAACCACGTGGCTCCTTCATCTTCGAAAACATAGCCCTTTTCATCCATCGTCTTAAGCGCACGCGAGATTGCGCTAGAACCATCAGGCGCTTCGGCATAAAGACTTCGCTCGGAAAACCAGCAGTCAAAGGAGTTCCCAAAACGTGAAAGCGTATCTTTCATGAGCTGAAGCATTTCGAGATAAGCCATCTCACGGAAAGCCTCATTTCGCTCTGCCTCGCTTACCTGGAGCCACTTTGTGCCATCACGTTCGATGATGCTTTGAGCGATATCTTTTACGTACGCACCACCATAGCCATTTTCAGCCATGTCTACATCCTGTCCGCACAGCTGAAGATAACGAGTTGCGACCGAGGCTCCAAAAAGACTCATCTGAACACCGGCATCGTTCACATAAAACTCTTCGTAAACATCGTAGCCTGCATGACGCATTATGCGCGCCAGCGCGTCACCCAAAGCTGCCCAACGACCATGTCCAACATGCATCGGACCCGTGGGGTTGGCAGAGACATATTCGAGGTTCACATATGATGACCCCGGAGCCACCTCACCTTTGCCGAAATCGTCTTTCTGCGTATATACTGCGTGAAGCACTTCTTGGTGGGCAGCAGCAGTTAGCTTGAAGTTAATAAAACCAGGACCTGCAATTTCGACTGATTCTATGATGCGATTTTCGGGGAGTCGATCTGTAATAATTTGTGCGATTTCACGGGGATTCTTTTTCGCAAGTTTTGCAGAACGCATCGAAACGGTTGATGCCCAATCACCATTTCCATCATCTCTGGGACGCTCAAGTCCTGCTGCCGGAATCGATTCAAGCTCCAGCTCTCCTTGTTCGACTGCCTGAGCAATCGCTTCATTGATAATCGATTCAAGCTGTTCGCGAGTGTCCATGAAACTTCTTTCCAATAACCGCTATTTATAAGTATATTAATTCTCTTACCAGGCTTTTTGTGGAGAGATATGTCCAAGATTAGTAAATGGCGCGCTCGGCAGGATTCGAACCTGCGACCTTCGGATTAGAAGTCCACTGCTCTATCCAACTGAGCTACGAGCGCGTTTGACTCTTGAACCATGCGTGATTATACCGTAATACCTATTTTATACCCAACGAAATCAACCAAACGGCAACAAGCTTCTATCAAAATTCGGAGATTTTTGAATTCTCGGGTACTATGGGCTCTTCATCTCTTTCCACCCCACACCCCTGGAGGAGGATACTATGGCTTACATAGAAGACCTAACCTTGTACTACAAAAAGGATTGTGAGTTTTGCGACAAAATTATGAGCTTCTTAGAAGAAACTCATATTACCCTGGACAAACGTGATGTTTTGCAACCTGGCAATCAAAACGATTTGATAAAAATTGGCGGGAAAAAACAAGTTCCTTGTCTTGTGGCACACTCAAAAGCACTCTACGAATCTGATGATATCATCACCTACTTAAAGAGCATCCCTAACTAAGCCAGACGCAATAGGCAGTGCGTCTTCCAAACTTAGAAACTCTCACCACTTAAACGCTTCAGAATCCAAATATCTAGCTCAATTTCTGACTTTTGATTTGTCACGCTTTTGTCACGCTTGCGTCGGTATGATTTCCGACGATTATTAAAAGTGCTCTTCATAGAGCTCAAGTAGACGCAGGAGTAATATGAATACAGTAAGAAAAATGAGCGGGATGCTTTTTGTCGTTCTGAGTTTAGTGGCGGCAATTGCTTTTTGCCCACCTGCTTATGCAAACGATAATGTATCTCCAGAAGCCAATCCCTTAGCAATAGTTGATGGCACTCCGATTAAGGACGTATTCACTGGAGAAGATGGCATCCTTGCTGAATGGGTAGCTAGCATCTTAGGAAAAGACGTAGCCGACGGAGTTACCGCAGCGGAGCTTGCGACAATAACTGAAATAGATGGAGATAAGTTCACCAGCGATGATAGGGCTGCCCTGATGGACTGGAGTGGTATCGAAAACCTAACTGGACTTGAGTTGCTGAATTTATCTGGGTGCCCACTTTCAAATTCGAGCATTAATGACATTAAAGGCTTATCGAGTCTTGAGACGATTAACTTCTCCGCTTCACAGATTTCTGCAACATTGGCTGATTTCAACGAAATCACCTCATTGAAATCAATCTGCTTGAGCTTCACCGCTCATGTGTCAGGCGCTTTGTCTGATCTAAAAGACCTAGTAAATCTAAACCGCATAGAAATTGCCCCTTGCAGAAACATTACAGGAGCTCTCACGGATTTTCTCAACTGGCCACAACTTGAGCGCATATATCTTGCTGCAATAGACTTATCTAGTAGTGATTTATCCGATTTATCAACTCATCCGAACCTTGAAAATTTCAAGGCTGTATATATGCCCGAAAATGATATTAAGGGAAACGTTGAAGTTTTTTCTAAGTGCACTCAGCTTGAATACTTCGCCCTCAACGACACCCCCGGTGAAGAATCGGGTCGGGTAACAGGCAGTCTCGATTTCCTTGGTTCTTGCCCAAATCTCAAATCTGTAGGAATGAATAGCACTGCTGTTACCGGCTTAATAGACACCATGTTTGCCGGTAACGATAACATTGAAATGATTATCTTAAATTGCCCTGGCATCACAGGTAATCTGTCGGTATTTTCTGGCACAACAGAACTGAACTATGTTCACTTTGAGAAATCCCAGATTGAGGGCGATATTGCTCACCTCAGTGGTAACAACTGGCTATCTCACCTCTGCCTGAACTCAAAAGGAGTTACCGGCAACCTAAGTGATTTTTTGAGCAACATGAATGAGATTGTGTACTTTAACATAGCCAACACCTCTCTTTCTGGTAGCTTAGCTGATATTGGTACACGTGGCGCTTACCAGTACATCAACGCATCGGGGGTTGGCATAACGGGAGATTTATCCGACCTCACTGAATCCTTTACGAGATCAGCAATGTTTATGAACCTTAATTTAAGTGATAATCCTGCCATCACAGGTGATATAGCTTTATTTAGTGACCTATATAAAGAAAACTCGCTGACCGCACTATCAACGCTGAATCTCAAGAACACGGCAGTCTCTGGCGATGTTGCGACTCTTGCGGTGGTTGACTCCCTACAAGCGATCAATCTTTCAGAGACCAGTGTCTAAGGCGATGTTGCTGCTTTAGAAACGCTTGCAAATTTAGATCAACTAGAACTGGCTGATTTAAAGATTAACTTGGCAGCGCTCTCTTTTGCTGACGCGGCGCTAACGGTTGACATTCCTGTTTTATACGAAGGGAATGCTCTTGACCCACAAAACTTCACTGGAAGCTCAGGAGCAAAAGTGGGCAATTCAGTCGTATGGCAGGTGCCTGCTAGTAATGCAGGAACACTCTCCTACTCTTTCTTAATGGAGGGAAGTATCTCGAAGGCGAGCTTTACCTACAGCGGTATTGTTTCTCAGGATTACACCACCGCAAAACCCACGCCTCCAACGCCGCCATCACCAAGCCCTACACCGCTCGCCCCAACAGGCGATGATATGTCCACGTTGCTTTTTACTTTTCTGTCGCTCGTAGCAATAAGCGCATTTGTTGTTGCTACTCGTCGATTAAAAGTCTAAGCCCAATTTGGCTTAAAAAGGTTGCGAAACAAAATCGCGTCCGCATTTGGGGTATCACTCTCAGTGGTACCCCTTTTTATCCTAGTCTACAAGGATTTGCTCAAAGCATTGAAAAGATACATCGCTCGTTATTTCATTTTGCTCGTTAAATAAGCAGCAGTAAACTCTGCCCAGCTGTATTCGCTCATGTATTCACCTGCATATGAGTTAATTGAATCAATATCTCCATTTAAATACTGATAGCTGTCGCAGGTAAACCTACTCACATCAACGGCGATGCTATTATGCGCCCGACAAATGATGTCAGCGATTCCCGCCTGCTTCAATACATCCATAAGACGCGAAATGATTTTGCGCACATGGGCTCGAGTCGTATTGTCATAGGATCTGTCTCCCCAAAAGAGAGCAGCGATTTCGGCTGTCGTTGCGCCTGAGCCTTGCTTATGCACAAGATAGGCAAGAAGTTCTTTGGGTCGCCTTTGAGATATAAGAAGCGGCTTGCCGTCGACCAGCACCGCAAAGCTTCCAAAACACTTAATATGAACGGCTGCGGATACATCAGGTTCTACCGGATAACGGAGACGTTCAAGTTCGGCGCTAACCATGCTAGCGTCTATGGGCTTCATGAGGTAGCCACTTGCCGGAAGCGAGAACGCCTTTATGGCATATTCGGAATACCCCGTGACAAATACGATGTTGGTTTTATCCCAAAGCTCTTTTAAATGCTTTGCGAGAACAAGACCATTCATCTCAGGCATTTCTATATCTAAAAAAGCGACATCTACCTTATTTTTCTTTGCGTAAGCCAAAGCTTCTCGCGCAGACTTGAATCCCTCTACTGATGCTTCGGGAGCCGCTTCGCCCACCGCCTTTTTCACCATATACAGTACGGGCTCTTTGTCTTCAACGACAATCATATTCATAAATGGTTCTCCCCTTTTGGGATGCTGATTGTAGCAGTTGTACCTTTACCGGGAACACTTTGTATTTCAAGGCTGCCGTCACACATCGCACTCAAACGTCGGCGCACGCTATCGATTCCCACATGCGATCGCTGAGCTTGCTCCTCAGGCGCAGAATCAAAACCTACGCCATCGTCTGTCACAGAAACATACCAATGCGTGTCGGACTCGCTCGAAGCAATCGAAATGAGACCTCCCCCTTCTCTCCTACCAACACCATGCTTGACGGCATTTTCTGCAAGAGGCTGCAGGCTAAGGGCGGGTAACGAGAAATCCGAAGCTTGAATATCAAAATGGGTCTGCAAAAGATCGCCTCCGCTTTTCTTTTCGAGTGATAGATAGAGCTTTGTGTGTTCCAACTCTTTTGCGAAAGGAATGGGACTTCGCTGAGAAAGTGAATCCATATTTCCTCGAAGGTAGTGCGAGAATTCACGAATAGCAGTTGCAGCTTTTTGTGGCTCGTTAACCTCGCAAAGATACTCAATAGAAGTGAGTGTGTTGTATAGGAAATGGGGTTGAATTTGACTGAGCATGACAGAAATGCGACTTTCTATAAGCTCGAGCTCTTGTTCCTTTGTTTTTTGAGCTATTTCAATTTGAATATTGGTAAATATGAGAAAGAGCGCAACCGCCGCCCCAAAATAACTCACCCAAAGACCGGGAAAGATAATTTCACATGCATAGCAAGCCAAAGGAAGAACCAGATACAGTATGAGTGAAATAGCCTCTCGTTTTTTTAAATAGCTAAGATTTGATTTAATGGCCAAACCTAAAGTTACGATAGCCAGAACAGGAGCTACGTAAGACAGCCAACTTGCTTCTTGAAGCGAGTATCGGTTGTGCTCATCAAGCAAAGCGTAAGCTTGTGTTACTTGCGCAACTACAATAAGCGCAATGTTTATACCGCAAAGAATCACAGTAACAAGCAGTAATTTGTTTATCGCAGGCGTTTTATGTGGCAGATACTCACGCAGGTATCCCGCAAAAGAGATAATCATCAAGCTGCCACAGACATAACTGAGGATATCTAATATATGTATGACCAACGCCAGCTCAGACCCTGGTCGTCCAAGGAAAAAGTACAGCGCTCCTTCGCAAAATGAGCCGATGATGCACAGAACAAGCATGGCGTTATACCAGCGATACACTGTTTTTCCACGTGTACCACCAAGCAACATTCCAACCAAAATCAAAACGGCAATCACTGACGCGCACAAAGAGGATGTCATAGTGATAGCCGAAACGGTACTCATACTGATTCCTAGAGTCTTATTTTCTTTTTCGCAATTTGCTCCACCCAAACCACCTCTTCATACTAAAAGTATACTCCTCAACGGAATCTTGTTTGACTCAAATCGTCATTTCTCACATATTGGGCTTTCACGTGACTCTCTAGCAGAAAGTGGCTTTTCAGGATTATGAAAAAGAAAAAGCCAAGCGTTAATTGCCTGGCCTGGTATTTTATGGAGCGGGTGACGAGAATCGAACTCGCGTGATCAGCTTGGAAGGCTGGAGTTCTACCATTGAACTACACCCGCTTGTTTGCTACGAAGCGCCTAAAAGGCTCATGCAACCCTGGTATGATAACCCAAATATTGATTATTTCAAAACAAAATTTCTATTTTGTGGAAATGCTTGACCTCTTACCAAAACGCTCGTATAGTTATTGACGTTGTGTTTATCCACGTTAAGAGGTTCATTTGAGTAAATTCTCACTTTTGGAGCACAGCGATGATGATATCGCAGAATATCTAGACTGTGTTCAAGATCTCCTTGATCATCCATCCGTTCAATCCATGGACAATTATTATCAACATGGTGGCACCAGCATCCTCGATCATTCGATGTATGTGTCCTACCTAAGCTACAAGGTTTGCAAGCAGCAAGGTTGCGATTATAGAAGCGCAGCTCGCGGTGGCTTATTGCATGATTTCTTCTTGTATCAAAGACATGTCGATAAGCCTTATAAAGGATGGCATACTACAGGTCATCCCCGTCTTGCACTCAAAAATGCGCTTGAATTGTTCAGCATCAACGAAATTGAGCAGGACATCATCAAAAAGCATATGTGGCCGGTGTGCTTAGGCGTTCCTCGTTTTCAGGAAAGCCTTATGGTCAGCATGGTCGATAAGTATTGCTGCGCGATGGAGTTCACCGGATTGATGGCTAATAGTCGCACCTACACGGTACGTCAACAGTTCGCTGGAGCAACTATCTAGATTTTCGGATGCGATTGTAAGCTGCAAGCCCAATCACACTGATGAGCACCGAAATTACAAACACCACAAGCGCAAGGGTATAGTCCTGCGTTCCTAAAGCGTTGCCCCCAAGTGTTGCCATAATAACCACCGGGATACGAGCTATCGGCGAAATTACTAACCAGGTGCTAAATTTCATATTGGTCAAGCCAGCGAAATATGAAAGAAAGTCTTTTGGTGTGCCTGGGATAAGCATGATAAAAAACATCCAGACACTTAAGCGTTCGGTGTCTTGCAAAAACTTCATGGCAAGAAGCTTCTCGCGTGGATAAAAAAGGTTAAAAACTCTGACTCCGAAAACGCGAACTAAGGCAAAGACGATATAGCTCCCAAGCGCGGCACCAACTATGCAAAGAACCGTACCTTCCACAGCGCCGAAGGCATAACCTGCGCCTATCTCGAAAGGTTTACCTGGGATAATAGGCAGTATCACCTTCAGCGTCATCATGGCTATCATAGCTAATTTTGCACCAAATCCACGCTCCTGAACCCACCGTCGAAAGCTTTCTGGATCTTCTACGATGGACAATAATGTTGGCATGATTGCGAGCGCCGTTGCAACTGCGGCTGCCACCACTACTACCAAGACCGTAATGCTAATGATGCGCTTTGCCTTCAAACTAAGTTTGCTGTTGTCTTCTTCTACCGTCATCTGGCTTCCTACATTAAGGGCGAGAACAGAAGGAAGAAACGCTCAGAAGCCTTAGCAAGAAGACTCCTGTTTTCAAAGGCTTCATAGTCAATCTCGTGACTATGCGAAAAATCGTCCTCGAGGATGGAGTCGTAGCGCTTAGCCATTTCCTTGCCATAAAACAATGCGTAAATTTCATCATCTACCTCGAAGCTCCGGACGTCTATATTGACCGATCCAATTGCCGTGATAGCATCATCAACGCGGATAGCTTTAGAATGAACATAGCCCTCGTAACGAAAGACTCTTAGCCCCAAGGGAAGAAGCTGTGAGACAAAGTACCTGGTTACGGGATCAAGAAAAAAACCTGCATTGCGAGCGGGAAGGTGAAGTGTTGCTTCTACTCCACTTGAGAGAGCAACTTTCAGTTCTTCGAGAAAAGAAGAACTCGGAATGAAATAAGGTGTTTGAATTACAATCTTTTTTCGAGCCAGAGATACCATGCGTAAATAGCTAAGCTTGATTGCCTGCTTATCGGTATCAACACCGCCTCCGATGATTTGGCAAGGCATAAGCTCGTATACGTGATCGACTGGCGGAAAGAGAGATTCGGCTTCTTCGAGATATTTAGGAGACACATCTCCCCAATTTGCAAACAGCCAGTCGTAGAGGAAAAAGTACTGAAGCATTCTGACGCTCTCGCCCCTCATACGCAGCTGCGTGTCTCGCCAGGGATGCTTTTTGGGGTGCTCACCAAGATACTTTGTTCCGATGTTCATTCCCCCGGTGTATCCAATACGTCCATCGATGACGACTATCTTGCGATGATAACGAAAATGGGAAAAGAGCGGCTTAATCATTTTCACTTCTCCACCAGCTCGAATAAGAGGCTGGAATAAAAACAGGCGAGAACCCATGCTACCAATTCCGTCACAGATAACTTTTACTTCAACACCCTCCTTTGCTTTTTCCGTGAGAAGCTTAGCTAGCTGTTTTCCGATGCGATCCTTATGGATGCTGTAATAGGCAACATGTATATGATGCTCGGCTTGTGCAATGTCCTCAAAAAGAAGATCGTACTTTTCTTGTCCCGTAGTAATAATTTTCACTTTATTTCGTATGCTAATTCCACCCTCTGAATAGGTGAGATTAAACCGCAACAAAGCACGTTCCTCTTCGTTTAGCGGCAAAGGGAATGTTTCGTTTTCAAACTGCGTAAGCTGACTTGAGAGCACCTGGAGATAAGGCTTATAAAGAGGTCTGCTTCTGAGTTGATATGCGAGTTTAATTCTGAGTGTTGAACCAAAGATGAGATAGATAACGCCACCAATTATTGGGGCAACAAAAACAAGGGCAATCCACAGAAGAGCTTCGGCAGGCTTTTTGCGCTCAACAAAGATTATGAGAAAGATCAAAACGACGCGTAGTATCGCTTCGAACATCTCCATACCTGCCTCCTTCCATGTACGCAAAATCCATGTTTTACTTCGATGTATCCGGCTTTGTATTAGGCTGCATTATCTCACAGATAGCAAGTACACTGAAACGCTGTGTCCGATTGGTAAATGACGAGCTACTCACGTCTGTAAACCTATCGTAATGTCGGAGAGGTTATGTATGTGCTATATTACATTGTACACAATGTAATTAAGGAGTATCGATGTCTAATACCACGTCTGCAGCTTACGAAAATCTCAAGCTTGAGAATCAGCTTTGCTTCCCTCTATACGCTGCCGCAAAAGAAGTTGTTCGCCTCTATACCCCTCACCTCAATCCGCTCGGTCTAACCTATACGCAATACATCGTAATGATGGTCATCTGGGACGAAGAAGAAATCGTCGTAAAAGATTTATGTGAGCGCCTTTACCTTGACACCGGAACCTTAACGCCGCTCCTCAGAAAACTTGCGGAAAAGGAGCTTATTCGTCTTACGCCACGTCAGCAAGACCGACGAAGTGTTGTTGCCTGCGCTACAAAAAAGGGGCTCGCTCTTAGAGAAAAGGCTGTCACTATCCCCTCCCTCGTTGGCTCGTGCGTAAAACTTAGCCAAGAAGAAGCCATGCAGCTCTACACCTTAAGTTACAAAGTGCTAGCGGGATTAAAACCCCAAGAACAGGAGGCATAATCATGTCAATCTACGATTTTTCGGTCAAGAATTCTCAGGGCGAGATTGTCTCGCTGGCAGACTATAAGGGTAAGGTTCTCCTCGTTGTGAACACCGCCACAAAATGCGGTCTCACTCCTCAATATGACGCCCTTGAAGCTCTGTACTCCGAGTATGGAAGCCAAGGTTTCGAGATTCTCGATTTCCCTTCAAATCAATTTATGAATCAGGCGCCAGGAACAGATGAAGAGATTACAGAATTCTGCACCCTCAATTATGGTACGACCTTTCCTCGTTTTGCAAAAATCGATGTAAATGGGAAAAACGCCGACCCACTTTTTGTTTGGCTCAAGGAACAGGCTCCCGTAGACGAAGAAAAAGCTTCGTTTGACAAGATGACAAAGCTCATGAAACCATTTGCAAAACCAGGTGATATCAGCTGGAATTTTGGCAAGTTCCTAATCAATCGAAACGGCGAGGTCGATGGAAGGTTTTCACCTGGCTATACTCCGGACAAGCTAGCAACAAGGATCGAATCGCTGCTCAAGCTACAAGCTTCCTAAGCAGCTGTAGTTATCGCCAGTCTTTGTTCCACCTAATGTATTCGTCAACCGTGAGATGCGAGAATTCCTCTACCTGATCAAGGCTATAAAAATGAGGAACAAGCCCCGGCTCGCTTGTTTCGTGCTTCTCAACAACGAACTCGCGATACCATTCAATCCGTGCCCCATCTACATTTAGCGAGGTGCTGACATCGTCGGGGTTCTTTATCTTTTCGAGCATCACTGGCCCAAGCTCTAAACGATGATACATATGGCAACTGAGCAGGGTAATCTCGTTCCTGTACTCAGCAAACCACGTGTCCTCATTGCCTCTTTCAAGCTGATGTATTTTATAACGAGGTATTTCCTCCTCGTCCCAAAACGCATCTACAAACAAATGAAAGAGCCAGCCCCTTTCAAATAAATTGTGGGGGTCTAGGCGAGAACCGAACCGAGCCAAAGCTTCTAAGCGATTATCTACATCTCTAAAGTGAGCGTGATCTTTCAATTTGCGATCACCAATATAATCGGGCGCGATATTTCCCAAAAAATACGCTTTGGGAGCATCGGGCTCGAGCATTTGTGCTGCATAAAGATGCACCATTGGTGAAGGCATAGCGGTCTCCTCGTTGGTTTTCCGAGCACGCATGCTCGTTGATAGCCCTAGCCTACACCATACCTTGCCCGTCTGTCACGATACGGTTCGCCATCATAACTATTTTCTCCATTTCTGGTTGCCCAGGCAGAGTATAATACCTTCTTTTCCGCAGCAAAATAAAAGAAAAAGCCACTATCAGACCAGGTAAAGTGATGAAAGTGACTTGAGTATTATTGAGTATTTCTTGTAGGGGAATTCTACTTTATTTTGTCCTGGGATTTCCTG
>JBMNSJ010000038.1:0-20319 GCA_050945135.1 Raoultibacter sp. | reverse complement strand
AGGTTCATGATGATCTGCTCTGTGGTGTAGCGTGTCTTTTTCATTGTCTGGTCCTTTCCCTTCAGTGTCGAATTCTATCTATTTCCTAACACTGGGGTTGGATCAGATTCAGGGGGTCATGCCACAACCACAACAAAGGCGATGGCGAAACGAAGGAATACGATATTGAAGGGGTCAAGTCCTTCCAAGCCCATCTTCATGAATATCCAAGAAAAGCCCCAAGCAATAGCTATGCTAATCAATAAGAGCTCCGCGCGACGCCTTGTCATATTCCCTCCTCTCACATAAGCTCTAAAACAGCTTAAGCGATATAGCGTTATAAGTTACAATCATGTTATTAATACTTATCATGAGGATTACTAATGAATGATATGAGCTTGAAATATCGCGTGTTTCTTGAAACAGCACAACAGAAAAGCCTTACGAGGGCTGCACAGAAAACTGGCTATACCCAGTCAGGCATTAGTCATATTCTTGATGCGCTTGAAAAAGACTGGGGAACCACACTTCTCTTGCGAAATAAGAAAGGATCGGTGCTCACCCCCGAAGGAGAGCACCTCCTCCCCTACGTGCAGGCAGTGTTGCAGGCAGAAGAACTACTTCGAGAGCAGGTCGAAGCCTTGAAGGGTCTAGAAGCGGGCCTGATTCGAATTGGCTCTTTTAGCAGTGTTTCGCAAAATCTTTTACCACAAATCATTCGTGCGTACCAAGAACAGCACCCTGCTATCAATTTCGAGATACTGCACGGAACGTATGCGGATATCGAAGCTTGGCTTTCAGAGGATCGCATTGATTTGGGTTTTTTACGCCTACCTGTCAAAGATGCATTCGATTGCAAACTGTTTTTTGAAGATGAAATATTCACCATCACGCCTGAAACCTACATGGCAGAAAACGATACTTACCTCTCCTTTGCTGAGCTCGAACAAAACCCCTTCATCATGATTGACATGAAAGACTCAAACGATTTCTCAAACTATTTCAAGAAGCACGGAATCACACCCGAAGTACGCTACACCACGCACGAAGATGCCGTTGTCATGGCAATGGTAGAGAGTCATCTAGGCTTTAGCCTTGCCTACGGATTGGCGCTCAAGCGAAACCCTTATCGTGTCGCAGTGTGGAAGCTCGAAAAGCCAGCATCCCGCAAGATAGTGACCGCAACGCGAAAGGGACAACACAAGACGTTAGCCGTCGAGAGCTTCTTACATTTCCTAGAAGAGCATCCGCTAAAAGAAAGCGGAGACTCAGCTCGTAAGACCGAGTAAATCCATCGCCATCTCGCGAAGCTTGAACTTTTGCACCTTCATTGAAGGCGTCATAGGGAAATCTTCGACGAAAAAGACTTTTTTGGGCACCTTATAACGTGCGATACGCGGAATTGCAAACTCACGTACATCATCTTCGGTCATATCTTCAAAACCTGGACGAGTTCGAACAAAAGCACCTACCATCTCACCAAGCTTTTCATCGGGGATGCCAACTACCTGAGCATCAAGCACACCTGGCATGGTTAAAAGAAAGTTTTCAACCTCAAGCGGATAGACGTTTTCTCCCCCGCGGATAATCATGTCTTTTACACGACCGGTTACGCGATAATACCCATCTTCATCAACCGTTCCAAGATCGCCTGAGTGCAGATAACCTTCGCTATCGATGGCACGAGCAGTTTCCTCGGGCATCTTATAGTAACCCTTCATAACGTTATAGCCCTTACAGCACAGCTCGCCCGGTTCGTTTACCCCGCAGAGCTCGCCTGTGTCTGGATCAACGATTTTTATGAGTACTGGATCATGCTTGCGTCCGACGGTTTCACATTTGTGCATCAAATCGTCATCCACGGTTGTTTGGGTAAAAACGGGACTGGTTTCGGTAAGCCCATAACAAATCGTCAGCTCGGTCGCATGCATGCGATCAATTACTTCTCGCATCGTTTCGGGAGGACAAGGACTCCCCGCCATAATTCCCGTACGTAAGCTTGTGAGGTCGAATCGATCAAAATCTGGATCGTTGAGTTCGGCAATAAACATGGTTGGAACACCATACAAAGAAGTTGCCCGCTCTTTGTGAACCGCCTGCAAAACTAAACTTGAGTTGAACTCTTCTACGATAATCATCGTTGTGCGATGAGTAAGACAAGCCATAACTCCAAGCACGCAGCCAAAGCAATGAAAGAAGGGTACGGGTAAGCAAACTCTATCTATATGACTCAGCGCTTGACCTTCTCCGATATAGAAGCCGTTATTCAAGATATTACGATGTGTCAGCATAACGCCTTTTGGAAAGCCTGTGGTTCCGCTTGTATACTGCATCATTGCAACATCGTTGTTATCAAACTGCGTAACCGCCTGATCAAGCGCATCATTTGGCATATTATCGCCCAGCAATAATAACTCGGGCACCGTATAGAAGCCGCGATGTTTTTCTGGACCCATATAGATAAGGTTTTTCAACACGGGGAACTCTTCTGACTCAAGATGTCCACGCTGACAGGTAAGAGTTTCTGGAATCAACTCACGGATGATTCCGATATAGTCAACATCGCGATAAGCATCAATGATGCAGAGTGCTTTCATGTCGGACTGCTTAATAACATAAGCTAGTTCGTGGCTTTTATATACCGGGTTGACGGTAACGAGCACAACTCCGATTTTAGCCGTCGCAAACATGAAGGTAAGCCAATCGGGAATGTTGCGCGCCCATACGCCGAGATGATCACCTGGCTTGAGCCCAATTGCTAGCATTCCTCGAGCAAGATTATCTGTTCGTTCATCGAAGTCTTTGTATGACCAGCGAAGCGAGCGATCAGGATAGATAATGCATTCGTGGTCGGGATCGATTGCTACCTGGTTGCGGAAATATTGACCAATTGTTAGCTCGGTATGCAGTTTATAATCGGGAGAACCGGGCTCTCCCATATATTCTAAATCATGTGACATAGCTAGCTCCTAAAAGGGTGTGTAAACAACTGCGAGAAACTTTGCCTCTTGCCCTTCGTGAGCACGGACCTGATGGGGCACAATTGAATCGTAATAGATACTTTCCCCAGGACCGAGGATATATACCTGTTTTCCGTATTCAATCTCGATAGAACCCTCCATGCCGTAGAGGAATTCCTCTCCTTCATGCTGAGACAGTACGTGATCCATCTCTCCGGAGGGCGAAATTGTGATAATGAAGGGATCCATATGACGAGAAGCACGGCCCTCAGCAAGGCTGAAGAATCGCAAATCTCCTGCGTCCGATACCGTCTCAAGACTATGCATACGAGTTGCCTCAGCAATTTCGTCGGCCTTCATGAATGCAGGACCTATCGCATCGTCGTCGTCCATAAGCGTTCCTAAACGAACCCCAAGCGCGCGAGTAATCTTAATGAGCGGAGCTAAGGATGGGGCCATTTCGCCATTTTCGAGCCCTTGGATTACCGAAAGGTCACAAGCACACCGTTCTGCAAGCTCATCTTGTGATAGTCCGAGAGACTCTCGTAGGGTGGTGATTTTCTCTCCAAGTGTGTTTGCCGGTGCCATGTACGTTCCTTTCTATTCTGCTTCTGTCGTAATTTTCGCAGTATCGACCAGCCATTTATTGGCTTTGATGCGTGCTGCCGTCTCTCGAAGTGCGAAGGTGTAGCCGCACTTTTCCATCTGCTCTCTTATTTCTGTGGGCTGATCTGGGTTGACGCTTTTGCAAGCCTCAACAATATCTTCTTCTTCCAAGCTCATATTCTCATGGCGGAACAAGGCATCGAGGACATAGCCCTCGATAAGACTTTGATTCGTTTGTGCCGCAAGACTTGCGTCAAAGTTTTCTTGGCCGCCATTTTGCTTGACAAACCAATCCATCGCGATGCCCTGTTGTTCAAGCTGAGCAGTGATATTGCTAAGAAGTGCCTTTTTGTTCTCCTCGTGCACCTCTTCAGTTATCTCGCCTTGAAAACGACCGCACAGTTCTGATACCGCAGCTTGCCGCTTGTATTCTTCCAGATCATTTGTGCGAGCTTCGCTTAACTGCTTGCGAATCTCCTCGCGAAGTTGAGCGACCGTATCAAATGCAGGAATATTTTCTTTAACCCAAGCGTCCGAAATGGCAGGAATAACCTTTTTCTGAATTTCTAGAACAGTAACCGTACAATCAACGACTTTTTCAATCTCTTCGCCATTGTCGCCAAGCACTGGCCCGGTAATTTGGAAGCTTTTTGTGTCCCCCACTTCCATACCAACAAGATTCTCATCGAATCCGGAAGGCATCATGTTTGCGTCGGTGAGATAAGTTCGCTTATCAATCGTGAGCTCAGGAATTGGCTCGCCTTGATCGAATGCCTCCATTGACATCATTATGCTATCGCCCAGCACAACCGGCCGAGGCTCATCAGTGATATATTCTGCGTAAGAATCCGCAATTTCAACTAACTGCAAATCGATTTCAGATTCTTTTACCTGCGTATCAGGTAAAAATAAGGTAATGGGATCATAAGAGCTCAGTTCATAGCATGGCTTAACTAACACCTCTACCTGAAAAGCAAACTCTTTTCCTTCTTCAGGATCAACATCAAAGCTTGCGTGGGGTGGAAATGCTGGCACTATCGTACCTTTGTCTAGCGCGAAAGGAATGAGGCGTTCTGCCACCAAGGCGGTAAGGTTTTCCTCGGCATTTTGCGCAAGCTGCTCTGCGGCATCGGCAAATGCTTGGTCGACCTCTTCGATACTAGCAACAGCATCAATACGAACGCGATTATCGTCTAGCTTCGTCTCATTTAGCTTCAATGGAATATCTCCTTTTATGCACTCGTCAAATCAAGTGATGATTGTATCGCAACTCTGCTATAGATGGTGCGACAATGCCCTTCTGTACAGAGGATAACCTTGACCAAGGCTTCACTCGCACCTGCGATAGACTCAGTAAAGAAAGAAGAGACCCCGTAGCTCCTGAATGAGCTGTTACGGGGTCTCGCAGTGTCAACGTGTTGTTTTCGCCGTCAGGCCAAAACAAGCAACTTACTGAGCAAACATTTCGATGGTGTCTCCCTCTTGGAGAGTTACCATAGCCTTTTTCCAGGTACGGGTCTTACCAATCTGGTAGCGTACGCGTTTTGGCTTAGCCTTCACATTGATAACGTTTACCTTCACAACTTTCACGTTGAAGATTGCTTCGACAGCTTGTCGAATCTCAATCTTGTTTGACTCTTTTGCCACCTCAAAGGTGTAGCAGTTCTCGCCCATCATATCGTAGCTGTGCTCCGAGATAACGGGGCGAATGATGACTTCGCGTGGGTCTTTCATTATGCGAGCACCTCCTCGATGCGCTTAAGAGCTGCAGCGGTAAAAATCAACTTTTTGTTGTCAATGAGCTCGTTGGTGTTAGCTTCGGTAACTGGGATAACGTTAACTTTCTCAAGATTGCGAAGAGAAAGATAAGCGTTAACATCGTCGTCTGCGATAACAACTGTTGTACGACGATCGCAGCCAAGCGCCTTCAGTGCCGCAGCAGCTTGCTTCGTAGAAGGCTTTTCGAAGTTGAATGAATCAACGATGATAAGCTCTTCATCAGCTAGTTTTGCGGAAAGAGCTGAACGCATTGCCAGTTTAACAACCTTGTTTGGCACCTTAATTGCATAGGAACGAGGATGCGGTCCGAAGACTACGCCACCGCCGCTCCATTGTGGAGCACGAATCGTACCCTGACGAGCGCGACCGGTTCCCTTCTGTCTCCAGGGCTTCTTGCCACCGCCACGAACCAAACCACGTGTTAAGGTGCTGTGGTTACCGGTGCGCCAAGAAGCGCGCTGAGCACGTACCACTTCATGCATTGCATGCATGTTCGGTGTGACTCCGAACACAGCAGCGGAAAGTTCGGCACTTTTGACCTTCTTACCGCTTGTGTCTTTTACTTCAATACTTGCCATAATGACTTACTCCTTGGAATTTATTGTGCCAAGCGGATACGAACAACAGCGTTCTTCCCGCCAGGAACTGCACCTTTCACCATGATGAGATTCTGCTCCTCATCGATTCTCACAACCGTGAGGTTCTTTGTTGTGACCGTATCACAACCCATGTGACCGGGAAGCTTCACGCCTTTGAACACGCGTGATGGCGATGCGCACTGACCGATTGAACCGGGAGCACGATGGAAATGCGAACCATGTCCACCAGGGCCGCCGCCAAAGTTATAGCGCTTCATAACACCAGCGAAGCCCTTACCTTTTGAAGTAGCGGTAACGTCGACCTTTTTAGCTTCATTGAGAACAGTCACCGTTACCTCGTCGCCGACCTGATACTCAGATGCAGCATCAACGCGTACCTCACGAAGATAACGCTTAGGCTCTACACCTTGTTTTTTGAAGTGTCCTGCCATAGGTTTGTTGACCTTCTTCTCTTTGATAGCACCGAAGCCAAGCTGAATAGCTTCGTAGCCATCGGTATCAGAAGTCTTTACCTGACAGACCTTATTAGGCTCAGCCTGAATGACGGTGATCGGCAATGCGCGATCATTCTCGTCGAAGACCTGGGTCATACCCAGCTTCTTACCGTAGATAGTTTTAATCATCTTACATCACACCCTTACAGCTTGATTTCGATATCGACGCCAGCCGGAAGATCAAGACGCATGAGTGAGTCGACCGTGTTAGGGGTCGGCTCCAAGATGTCGATCAGACGCTTATGAGTACGCATTTCGAACTGCTCACGAGAGTCTTTATCCACGTGGGGACCACGCACGACACAATACATGTTGCGCTCTGTCGGCAGCGGAATAGGACCTGATACTTTTGCACCCGTCTTTTGAGCGGTATCGACGATGAGCTTGGTGGATTGGTCCACGATCTCATGGTCATACCCCTTTAAGCGGATGCGGATTTTTTGATTAGCCACTTGTTATACCTCCAATATGCATAAGCTGAATCGCATGTGCCTTGCGGCTTATGCGTTTCCGCCAGCCTTGCTGATAATCTCTTCTGCAACGTTCTTCGGAACCGGTTCGTAAGAGTCGAACTGCATCGTATAGACAGCTCGTCCCTGTGTACCACTTCGAAGGTCGGTCGCATAACCGAACATTTCACTCAAAGGAACCTTTGCATTGATGACCTTGGCATTACCACGATCTCCCATACCCTGGATCTGACCACGACGACTGCTCAGGTTGCCCATAACATCGCCCATGTACTCTTCAGGGGTCTCGACCTCGACCGACATCATAGGCTCGAGGATAACAGGATTCGACTTCTTGAGAGCATCTTTGACTGCCATAGAACCAGCGATCTTAAATGCACCTTCAGAGGAGTCAACATCATGATATGAACCGTCAATCAATTCGACCTTGATGTCGACGACGGGATAACCAGCAAGTACGCCGGAGTTGAGTGCTTCTTGAATACCTTTATCGACAGGGGTGATATATTCCTTAGGAATGATACCGCCAACGATCTTGTTGTCGAACTCGTAGCCATCGCCCGCTTCTTGGGGAACAAGGTTAATGACGGCGTGACCATACTGACCACGACCACCGGACTGACGTACGAATTTACCTTCTGCGTTGTTGACCGGCTTCGTTGCAGTCTCGCGATAAGCAACCTGCGGTTTACCAACGTTAGCCTCGACCTTGAACTCACGGAGCAGACGATCAACGATGATCTCGAGGTGAAGCTCACCCATACCAGCGATAATGGTCTGACCGGTCTCAGAGTTGGTAGAGACCTTGAAGGTCGGATCCTCTTCAGCGAGCTTCTGAAGAGCAACGGAAAGTTTATCCTGCTCAGCTTTAGTCTTAGGCTCGATAGCGATATCGATAACTGGGTCAGGGAAATTCATCGACTCAAGAATGATCGGTGCTGACTCGTCACACAGGGTATCACCGGTGGTGGTAGCCTTCAGTCCAACAGCCGCACAGATATCGCCAGCAGAACAGCTATCGATGTCAACACGATTGTTCGAATGCATCTCGAGAAGACGACCAATGCGCTCTTTCTTGCCGTTCGTTGCGTTGATCACGTATGAACCAGCATCAAGCGTTCCAGAGTACACGCGGAAGTAGGTAAGTTTACCAACGAAGGGATCGGTCATGATCTTGAAAGCAAGAGCCGCGAACGGTGCTTTCGGATCAGAAGGACGCTCATCTTCTTCACCTGTGTCAGGATTAACGCCTTTGATAGCATCAACATCAAGTGGTGAAGGCAGATAATCGACAACAGCATCGAGAAGCTCTTGAAGACCTTTGTTCTTATATGAAGAACCGCAGAATACTGGGTTCAACTCACACGCGATCGTACCCTTACGGATGGCAGTCTTGAACTCCTCAACACTGACCTCTTCTTCCATAAGGACCTTATCCATGAGGTCATCGTCGCAATCTGCGGCAGCCTCAAGAAGCTCTTGACGATACATCTGTGCATCCTCAAGGAACTCATCAGGGATAGCATCCAGAGGCTCAGGATACGTCATGCCATTCTCATCAGGCTTGAAGTCCCACGCCGTCATGGTCACAAGGTCGATGAGACCCCAGAATCCATCCTCAGCGCCCATAGGAAGCTGAGCTGCAACAGCAGGTGCATCCAAGCGATCCTTCATGGTCTGGATCGCATTGAAGAAATCTGCGCCTACGCGGTCGTACTTATTGATATAGGCGATACGAGGAACGTTGTAGCGATGTGCTTGGCGCCAAACTGTCTCGGACTGAGGCTGGACACCAGCAACAGCATCAAATACCGCAACAGCACCATCAAGTACACGGAGCGAACGCTCAACTTCTGAAGTGAAGTCAACGTGGCCCGGAGTATCGATGATCTGAATACGATAGTTAACATCATCTTTGTCCCAGAAACAGGTAGTTGCAGCACTGCTGATGGTTACACCGCGCTCCTGCTCTTGGACCATCCAGTCCATGGTAGCTGCGCCATCATGAACTTCGCCGATCTTATGAGTCTTACCGGTATAGAAGAGGATGCGCTCAGTAGTGGTTGTTTTACCCGCATCAATATGGGCCATAATGCCAATATTACGAGTATCCTTCAAAGGTGCTTTAGACATTTGCGCAACACCCCTTAGAAGCGATAGTGCGAGAATGCACGGTTCGACTCGGCCATCTTGTAGAGGTCTTCGCGTTTCTTTACGGAAGAGCCGGTATTCTCGGCGGCATCCATGATCTCTGCGGCAAGACGCTCTTTCATGGTCTTCTCTTTGCGACTACGTGAATAGTCAACGATCCAGCGGATAGCAAGAGTGGTGGAACGACGGGAGTTAACTTCCGTCGGGACCTGATAGGTTGCGCCACCGACACGCTTCGGTTTGACCTCGAGGGTAGGACGTACATTATCCATGGCCTTCTTGAAAATGGTCAAAGGATCGGTCTCGGTCTTCTTCTCGATGATCTCAAAAGCACCGTAAACGATACCTTCGGCCAAGCTCTTCTTGCCATCAAGAAGGACTTTGTTGATCAGCTGCGTGACCAAACGGTTGTTATATGTTGCGTCCGGCTGTGTTTCACGACGGACTGCTGCTGCACGACGCGGCATATGCTCTCCTTAATCATTGTGCGCGCTTCGGGGCATTTTGCCCATTAGGCTGAGTTCAGCCCGCGCGACTTACTTCATTAATTCTTAGGCTTCTTAGCGCCGTAACGGCTACGAGCCTGCTGACGGTTATCAACAGCAGCACAGTCAAGAGCTGCACGGATGACCTTATAACGCACACCAGGAAGGTCTTTAACACGGCCTCCGCGGATAAGCACCATTGAATGCTCCTGGAGATTGTGTCCAATACCGGGAATGTATGCGGTTACTTCCATTCCGTTAACCAAACGCACGCGGCAAACTTTACGAAGCGCTGAATTTGGTTTCTTTGGTGTAGTGGTATACACACGGGTGCAAACGCCGCGCTTTTGCGGGTTACCCTTCAGAGCCGGTGTCTTCTTATTCTCAACCGACTTCTGGCGGCCCTTGCGGACCAATTGATTAATCGTTGGCAAATCTATACTCCTTCATCTAACTTGATGGCTTTCTGCGAAGGCAATCTTTCATTTCAAGCTAATTTTTGCTCATTCCACGTAACGAAATACGCTTCATTTGTTATAAACCAGCTTCAAAGCAATCTCATCTTTCACAAAAACCCTGATTCATGCTTTGCTCATCTAACCTGTTCAAACAATGTTTTTCTCTGGTCAAATTCGCTTTTTGTTATCATATGCATTCAGCTGTTATGCACACGAAAACAGTGCGTCTCTTTTAAAGGCGCGACGGAGAACTTTATCACCGCCGAACAGGCTTGTCAAACGCCACGCATCCGGGAGTGTCTATTACAACTTTCGACTATCTCCCCTGCTTAACTTGAAGTCTTGCCAAACCGCTCAAAAAATTTCAAGTATTCTGCAAATTTTTGTACGTAAGTTGGAGTTGTCCACACGGGGCTTAGTCGATTTTCTAAAGGTAAACTGCTCTCGCTTGGCGTGGTCGGATGCAGATTAGAGTGACTTTCGGCAGGTTGGAGCAATCGAGCACAGGTGAGAGCAATCTACTTTTGACTTTCATGGCAGAATTTGGCACAAAAACCCTTTCGCTTGCACGTCGCATGTTCTCGCGTGCTTTCTTGGAATCCCATTGCAGCAACGCATCTCTTGTGAACAGGCATTTTATGTGCGGCTAGATTTTGAGACCCCCTCTGATAGCGAAACAACGTGAACATTGACAAGTGAAAGGGTTTTTGTGTCACGAAGAAGCTAATTTCTGCGTTTTAGCTATTTGAAAGAAACGGCGCGGCTGAAGCACGAAAATTCGATTGCTTACACCTTGCCTATCCCGCAGAATATCTGACCAGGTACTACTTAGAAGCTGGGAATCAGAATCAAGCTTACAGCTTCATTTTCTTTCCCAAAAGCGTAAGCTATCGCAATTCCGTACTAGCAAACTGCGGAAAAGATGAGATTCAGACCGCATGAGGAATCGCACGCATGAAGACTTGCCTCCCCAGGATTAGCTCGCCAATCTCTTGGGCTACTCGAAGGTGAGATGCGCGGCATGTTAAAAGTAACATCCACTAAGACTATCTCGAATTTGCTGGCTTTTAGTTCAGCGAATACACCACATCGCTCCCTCAGCTATCAGCACCGCCCGTGGCTATGAGGATGTGATAATTGCCTCGCAGAATCGAGCAATATCTTCGAGGTCTTGCACCTCTATATGCTCATCAAGAGAGTGGAATGCAGCCATACCGATTCCGAGGGTAACAGCGCGAGCCCCCTTTGCACCCAGTATATTGGTGTCGGCACCGCCGCCCGTAATAGAGAAGCGCGGCTCAAGACCCACTTGACGTGCCGCATGCGCAAGAAATTGCACGAGCTGATCGCCTTCCTCATACAAAAGTCCTGGGTAATCTAGTTCCCATCCGATATTCGCTTCTCCGCCAAAGCATTTTGCACCAGCACTACAGGCACCCGTAATTTGAGAACGAATCTCCTCAACTCTGTCTTTATACAAGGAGCGACACTCTCCCTGAATCACGCAATAATCCGGAACAATATTGGTTTCATGGCCCCCTTCAATTATTCCGACATTTGCAGTTGAGCAATCATCGAGCCTTCCTAGATTCATCAGCTCGATAGCATGCGAAGCCATCTGGATACTGGAAATTCCCTGCTCGGGCTCTACTCCAGCATGAGCCCCTCTCCCAGAAAATGTCGCCTTAAAACTATAGTGATACGGCGAGCCAACAATAATGGTTCCTGGCTTTCCGTCTGCATCAAAAACAAAACAGGATGGACAATCTGCGAAGATCTCTTCCGAGAGACAAGAAGCCCCGAGCAAGCTTAGCTCTTCACAGGTGGTAAGAAGTACCGTAATAGTTGGGAGAGCGGCTTCGGTAGCCAGCACCGACCGCAGGGCTTCAAAAATTGCAGCAATCCCCGCCTTATCATCTGCCCCTAAAATTGTGTCGCCCGCCGAACGAATAACTCCTTTATCGATAACAGGCTCAACCCCACGACAAGGCTCAACGCAATCCAGATGCGCCGACAATACGATATGCCCTGGCTTTGAACCCCCAAGCGTGGCAATAAGATTTCCGGTATTGGATTGAGTAACTGCTTGAGAATCATCGAATCGAACCTCAAAGCCGAGCGTCTTTAGATAGGACTCGCAATATGAGGCAAGATGCGCTTCAGAACGCGAAGGACTATCGATTTTCACTAAATCAAAAAAGGTTTGTATCAAGGCATTCGAATTCATATACCTTCTCTATGCTCCTAAAATACGAGAGGCAACTTGTTTTTTCCGGCTAAGAACTCCCGGCATCCATGTACCTCCCGAACCCGTACATTTAATATTGAAGACTCGATTAACTACTCGGCGATTACCCTCGCAAAGAAATTGAGAGCCTTCTGCCATGATGTCGGTCACCATGAGCAGCACGAACTCGTATCCACGATCCTCGATAAGGTTGCGCATATGCTTCCTGATTTCGTCTTCGCGCTCCATTACCGCAGCAAGATCGATGGTTTCGTACTGAGCGATTAACGCGGTCTCATCACCCATTTGGAATTCTTTTGCATCTGCCGCAACGAGCTTATCGATAGGAACGCCATCCTCGTTGCCTCGGCACTTAAAAACGTCCAAGCCAAACTCGACTGGATCGACGTGTGCCACCTCTGCCAAGTAAGCCGCCTGGTCATGATCGATTTGCGTTGTGGTGGGCGACTTGAGCACAACTGTGTCGGTAAGAATTGCAGAAAGAAGCACCGCGGCAATCCCCTCGCTCATCTCAACGCCATGCTTTCGATATTCCATGGTAACTATCGTGGCCGTTGAACCAACGGGAAGATTGATAAACGAGATGGGACTTGAAGTAACCACATCACCGATACGATGATGATCGAGTATTTCGATAACCTCAGCTTCTTCGATGCCACTCACTGCTTGACGCGTTTCATTGTGATCAACCAAAATAACTTTACGGCGAGGAACGGTAGTGACGTCAGAGCGAGTAACAATACCAATGCAACGGTCTTCGTCGTCGAGCACAACTGCTTCGCGCAAAGTTGTTTCCATGAGGTCTTCGACGGCATCTTTTAAGAGACCCTCTTTATCCAACACCAAGACATCGGTTTCGGTGATTTCTTCCACTTTTTGCTCGAGGGAAGCAATCAAATCTGCAGCTACTGCCATAGAATTCGATCCGCCATCAACAAGCACATCGGTTGCAGAGATATAGCGCTCGGCAAGCATGCGTGTCGTGATAAGCCCAAGATATTTCTCGTTCTCATCTAAGACAACAAGGGCGCGCACATTGTGCTTTCGTAATGATCTACCAGCATCGAGAAGAGTTGCGCTTTGAGAAATCGAGTAAGGATTTGGTGTCATGACATCGATTACACGCGCATAGACATGACTCACCACTTTTGGAATCTCGATGCCATACTTCTCAAGCACCCAAGCACTTTCGGGTGGCAAAGGCCCCAAGCGTGCAGGTACAAAGCGCTGCATTTGGTATTCAGGATTGTTTTCTGCCGTTCTTTTTTCTAGTTCATTCTTCAAATGTGCGTATGCCACTGCTGCACAAATCGAATCGTTGTCGGGGTTGCGATGACCCACTACAACAACGGGTGCTGCCATATAAGCTCCTTTTTTGTTCTTGTATTAGGAGCGATTCTAAACCAGAACAGGCCTACTGTGCGCTTTCTTCACTAAGGCTACTTTTTCGGTAGTAGAGCTTTTGGAAAAACAACAAATCCAAAAGGGCCACAACAAGCAGCACGAAGAGTATGAGATAGATTGCCACATCACCGCCGAGAGGACGCGCGATTCCAACCACGACAGAAGAAAGTAGCGCTGCCGGAGCAACGTTAAGGTTGACCGTAGCTAAGTTTCGAGGATAGTCGGCAGCACCAAATTTTTCGCGAGAGAACGAAGAAGCAAGAATCGGAATACCTCCCGCTGCAAAACCTACAAGTAAGGCAGCGCCATAGTACAAGGTTGGCAGGGTAAACATGAAGGCAAGCGCAATGAGCCCGATGCCTAGCAGGCAGGAAAACATAGTGATCAGCATGGGAACTCGAAGATTGGTTTTATCGTATACAATGCCCAAGACCACGCGCGCGGTACCGTTCATCATCGAGACAAAACCTACGAGCAAGGTTGCCATCTCTGGATCGACTCCAAGAACAAGTGCTCCCTGCTTCGAATCGCCAACGAGCGTCATAATAGAACCAAAAACGATGAACATCCAGATAGAATAAATCCAGAAGAGAGGTGTTTTTGCCATTGCCTTTGTCTCGACAACGATATCCGAAATCTTCTTTTTCGTTTGACGACCAACCGTCTCTTCGATATCTGAAGGTGGACGACGTAAAAGGAAGGCCATACACACGAGAACACAGGCACTAATAAGGCCTATAGCGATAAAGGTAAGACTCCAACCAAAAGCCCCAATAGCAATGTTTGCTACGGTGCCTAAAATAAGACTTCCCATACCGAAGCCCATCATCATCACGCCTGATGCAAGACCGATTCTATCGGGAAACCAAAGATTAACGGTTGAAATAATTGTGTTGTATGCAACTCCACAACCAAAACCAGCGAATACGCCATAAAACAAATATAGAGTCCAGACGCCATTTGCAGCCATCAAAGAAGTTAATACAAAACCTGATACTTGCAATACGGCAGCTATAATCAATGCCACCGCAATAGAGGTACGCTTTTCAATGAAGGCCCCGATTAAGCAACCGATGCAAAATGAAGTCATCGAAATCGAAAAAACGTAGGAAAGAAGTGAGCGATCCCATCCATATGCCTCACTTAAGGGCACTGCAAAAATCGACCACGCATACACCAAGCCAAGAACAAGCAGCGAAATTGCACTTAAAATCAAGAATACGGTACGGGTGCGAACTACTTTCGCGATGCCTAGGGCATTTTGGTCACTCATGATCGGACTACTCCTTTATTCAGCTTTCGATCAAATTGCTTTGGTAACTCGCAAAGCCTACCACGTGTTCGATTCACACTCAACCGATTTTAACAATCGGAGCATAGTCTTTGAGAAGCTTTTTGGTGGCGTTCGATTTGCTGAAATGAATGAATAAGGTGTCACCATCAATTTTGGTAACTTTTCCACGTCCAAAGGTTTTATGATCTACCTGGTCGCCAACAGAGAAACTAAGCTGTGCAGCCTCTTTTTTTGCAGCCCGCGGGTTAACAAAGCCAGAGGAATCTTTGCTACGTGAGGCCCCTGCGCTCGAGCGACCGAATACGCGCCCCGCTCCTGCCTCGGTACCCGATCCAGCAATCCCCTTTCGTGAGCCACGCTTCTCCCAGCCAGTGCCCGAAAAGCCTGCTGAGCCAACTCCGATAGTGGAGCGAAGTTCGCTCGGTATCTCATTGATAAAGCGAGAAGTGGGATTTGCTGAGGTTTGCCCGAATATCTGACGAGCATTTGCGCACGTGAGGTAAAGGTTTTTTCGCGCACGCGTTATGGCAACATAGGCTAAACGTCGCTCTTCTTCAACACCTTGCGCATCACCAATTGAAATGCCATGCGGGAAAAGAGACTCTTCCATTCCTGCCACAAAGACACAATCAAATTCGAGACCCTTTGATGAGTGCACCGTCATCAAAGTGACCGCACGCCCGTCATCAGTCATGGTATCAAGATCGGTTCGCAACCTCACCCATTCGATGAAATCGGTAAGTGAGTTGCCTGCCAAAGCGCGTACCGGCGGAGTCTCGCCTTCAGGCACTTCAGCATCCGCGCTGCTTGGAGCACGGTATTCAAGTTCAGCCTCATCGTGCGTTTGCGCATACTCGTCAACAACGCTGAGAAGCTCTTTGATGTTTTCTACGCGACCACGCGCCTCATCGGTACCTTCGTTTTCGAGAGCAAAAATCAATCCACTTTTATCAATAATGGCCTCAACCACCCGACGCAGTTCACCAGAATAATCAGAAGCTTCTTTAACGATTTGTACGAATTCGGCAATTGACTTTCGTGTGCTTGCACGAATATCTTCATCAACTATTGCCAGCTCAGCAGCCTCCATGAAAGGAATTCGCATGGCTAGCGCACTCTTTTCGATATGCTCGATAGAAGTTTTTCCAATGCCTCGACGCGGCACGTTGATAACACGTTTAGCAGCGATATCATCGGCGGGGTTAACCACCAAGGTGAGATACGCCATGACGTCTCTAATTTCGGCGCGATCAAAAAAGCGTGTGCCTCCTACGATTCGATAGGGCACGCCTGCGCGCAAAAGCATATCCTCAAGCATTCGACTTTGCGCATTTGTCCGATAAAAAACTGCCATCTGGTTATACGACATATCGTTGCGACGATGCTTCTCGATTTCGCCAGCAATCCAGCGTCCTTCATCGCGCTCATCGCTGGCAACATACACCGAAATCTTTGCGCCTTCATCTTCAGCCGTAAAAAGCTTTTTTGCCTTACGGTGCTGATTGTTGGCAATAACCGCGTTGGCGGCATCAAGTATGTTGCCTGTTGAGCGATAGTTTTGCTCCAGCTTGACAACGTGAGCCTCCGGATAATCACTCTCAAATTCTAGGATATTGCGAATATCCGCGCCGCGCCACGAGTAGATGCTTTGGTCGTCATCACCAACGACCATAATGTTTTTATGGGCCTGCGCCAACAAGGTACAAATTGAATATTGCGCGTGGTTTGTGTCTTGGTACTCATCAACCAAAAGATAGCGGAAGCGCTTTTGATAGGCCTCCAAAACCTCAGGGTGATTTTTCAGCAGAAGATATGCATAGAGCAGCAGGTCATCAAAATCAAAGGCATTTGCTGCTTTTAAGCGTTCTTGCAGGCGGGTGTAAACACGTGCTGCAATTTTTCCAACCGGGTCTATTGCCTGAGTAGCAAAATCTCCCGGTACAACGAGCTCGTTTTTCGCTGTTGAAATGCGGTTTCTCAAGGTCTGAATGGGAAAGCGCTTCGAATCAATATCGAGCTCTGCCATGATTTCTTTTACCAGCCGCTTGGAATCATCGTCATCATAAATGGTGAAGCCAGGCGCAAAGCCGAGCCGCTCACAATCAGAACGAAGCATGCGAACACACATACTATGAAAGGTTGATACCCACATGCCGCGAGCCGCAGGCCCCACCAAGGCACCAAGGCGCTCACGCATCTCCGCTGCTGCTTTGTTGGTAAAGGTAATTGCCAAAATCTCCCACGGCGCAACGTTCAGATCTTGCAGCAAGTGAGCAATGCGGTAGGTAAGCACACGCGTTTTTCCACTTCCAGCACCTGCTAACACAAGCAAAGGTCCTTCTGTGCAAAAAACAGCCTCGTGCTGGGCTTCGTTGAGAACACTATAGTCGAGCAATTTCTACTTCTTTCATAAAATCACAGGTCAGTTAATCCATAGAAGGTCAGTTAAAGTCGTAAGTCGTAGGTCTGTCAAAAGTCATAGGTCAATTGAGGTCAAAAAAGAATACAGGGCGGTCTTAGTGAAGCGAAAAGAGCTGAAGGTTCCCATGCGCCGAACGAAGCGTACTAATCGTTACGTGAAGTGAGGTGAATGGGGTTCTGAGGGTCTTTGCGCCCGCTAGGACCGTCCTCTTGTCCACTAAACAATAGTTTTTCCGAATACGGCTGCAATCTCCCGCAACTCACCAACAAGGTCAGTGAACTGAGCAGGTGTCAGTTGCTGAGGACCGTCGCTTAAGGCCTTCGAAGGATCGGGATGCACCTCAATCATAAGCGCATCGCAGCCAGCGGCCACCGAGGCTTTAGCGAGTGATGGAACCAGATCGCGCACCCCTGCTGGATGAGAAACATCCACGCAAATTGGGAACAGACTTTGTTTATGAATAACCGGCACTGCAGAGATGTCGAGGGTGAATCTCGTGGCTGTTTCGAAAGTACGCAGGCCACGCTCACAAAACATCACGTTGCTATTACCATTCATGGTTATGTATTCGGCTGCTGCAAGCCATTCTGAGATGCTTGCCGCCATGCCGCGCTTAAACAGCACCATTTTGTGCGAATCAGCAGTTGCTAAACCAATATTTTTCAGAAGAGAGAAGTTTGCCATATTGCGCGTGCCAATTTGTAGCCCATCCACATAAGAATGAACCATCAAGCAGTGCGCAGAGTCAACCACTTCGGTAAGGGTTTTTAGGCCATGCTTTTTGCCAGCATATTGCATAATCTGCAAGCCCTCTTCGCCAAGACCCTGGAAAGAATGGGGATTGGTTCGAGGCTTGAAAGCACCACCACGAACCCAGCTTAAGCCTAAATCGGAAATACAAGCCGCCACTTCATCGAACTGCTCTGGGCTTTCAATGGAGCAAGGGCCTGCGTATATTGTTATTTCATCGCCTCGTGTGCCCAAATCGGGTAGAGGCTTCGTCATTGCTGTATCACTCATAGGGATGGAGTCTCCTTCATTACTTTCAAAATTCCATGGTATATCTCACGAAGATTGTCGTTATACAAGGGGCCTTCGTTAAAGCCATAGACTTTCGCGAAAATCTCCTCTTCCCTTTTTGGGTCGTAAAGACCCATTTTTGCCTCAGGCTTTAAATCCCTGATTGCAAGCGAGTGTTTCGTCCGCTCGTTTAGTAGCTTGACGATTTGACGGTCGATTTCATCGATTTGAGCGCGATGCTCTTCAATCTTCTCAAATGCGACATTCTCCTCAACCATAGGTCTTCCTTTCCCTCTTTCACATATGCTTTATGCCAGCAATTGGCCCGTGACGCCAAAAAAACCAAGCACCACAATACCAACGATAATACGATATACGCCAAAGGCAATAAAGCTGTGTTTCTTAACGAAACCGATAAGAAACTTAATCGATATAACTGAAACAATAAAGGCAGTCACAATACCAATCCCAAGAACCATAATCTCGGTAGATGACATCATGAAACCAATGTCTCCAAGGTACTTTACTGTTTTGAGCAAGCCCCAGCCAAACATCACCGGAATTGCCAGAAAGAACGAAAACTCTGAGGCAGCAACACGCGAACATCCAGTAAGCAGACCACCAATAATGGTTGAGCCTGATCGTGAAGTACCTGGGATAATTGCAAGCATCTGGAAAGCGCCAATTTTAAGGGCGGCTTTAGCATCTATTTGGTCAACACTCTCGATTTTATAGAGGGCTTGAACCTCGCCTTCCGCCTTTGCATGTTTTCCGTGGCTTGCATTCTCGAGGCGCGCCGCTTTACGCTTGTGAAAAATCTCAATAACGATAAAAATCACACCGTAGACAATGAGCGCAATAGCGACTGTTACAGCATTATAAAAGTACTCATGAAACCAATCATCGAGCGCTAGACCGATGATTGCCGCGGGGATGCAACCGATTAACACCATGCCCCACAAGCGCCACGTTCCCTTCTTCTCTTGTGCATCCTTTTTTGGGGAGAAGGGGTTGAGCTTGTGAAAGTACAGAATCAATACCGCCATAATGGCGCCAAGCTGAATAACTACAAGAAATAACTCGAGGAAAGCTTCACTTACCTGGAGCTTAACAAATTCATCAACCAGAATCATATGACCCGTTGATGAGATGGGCAGCCACTCGGTGATGCCTTCGACCACACCGATGAGGAAGGCTTTAAGCGCTTCTATAAACATTATCTACAATCTTTCTTCTACTTTTTCGGTTTTATGTGATTTTGAAGACCAGCGATAGCAACGAGGGCAACCGACAGACTCAGACCGAGGATCACGAACCTTTCGTTATCTTCACCAAGGATTGTTGTGGCGAAAGTAACGACGGCGATTATCAAGGCAACCAGAAGACAGAGATAGGAAATGCGGCTGTTCAAGGATTCGCTGAGCTCTTCCTTGGAGCGCTTCTGCCCTTCTTCTTCCGGTATTTCATCAAGTTTCTTCGCCATGCGCTGATTGTACACGACTCGTGCTAGGGATGCGCAAAAAAGCAAAGAACCGGTCTACGCATCAGCAAATATACACGTCTAATATTGAATGAGCTTTGCCATTGAATCGCAGACAGTACGCATAGACGCATACTGTGTTTTCATGCAATTACTTTACAATGCTCTTCTTTATCCACACAACCATGCAAAAGAGCATCAAGGTTATAACGAACGCTCAATCTCGATATCGATGATCTTATATCTCTGAGCACGAAGAGTGACTGTTTTAGATTTACGAAAAACTCCAACAGGCAGCCTTGCTCTCCTTTCGACAAATCTCGATCTTATTTGTTTGTCGTAGTGGCCTGCCCCCATTTTCTGTACCAACCAAAATGTTAGTTTCTAAGCTGCGATCGCTTGGATTGCAGGAGGTCTGTAGCCAAGCGAGCTATGGGGTCGTTCGTAGTTATAGTAGCGTATCCATTGCC
>JBMNSJ010000037.1:0-21107 GCA_050945135.1 Raoultibacter sp. | reverse complement strand
AATGGATACGCTACTATAACTACGAACGACCCCATAGCTCGCTTGGCTACAGACCTCCTGCAATCCAAGCGATCGCAGCTTAGAAACTAACATTTTGGTTGGTACAGAAAATGGGGGCAGGCCACCTTTATCGAGGATGTTGACGACATCAATCTCAGAATTAGGGAGAACCGAAAGAGCCGCGAGAAGAGCGAGGGGTAGGGCGGCGCCCAGATGAGAGACATCGCTGGTATATTTGTGCTGTACAATTGATAATCTCTCAAAAAGTATAGATTGATGTCGAATTATTCGTTGAGGTGTCTGGATGCTTATTTACGAAGGAACAAAAAGAAGCTTTTCTGATGATGTCGAATGTGACAGATTGTCGGATTTGGTTGAAGCTCGACTTCTTGAAAAAATGGGCTTGCGCGCGTCAAAGAATGAATATAGGTCATGGAATAACTCGATGGAGTATATGTACAAGGTTCTTAACGACAAAGATATTCCTGAGGACTGTGGGGTTGCAATCGAGTACAACGTCCCGCTAACGTCAAAGCGAGTTGATTTTATTCTTTCAGGATATGACCCCAGCAACAATGGACAGGCAGCGATTATCGAGTTGAAGCAATGGCAAGAAGTAGCATCGGTATGTGATAAAGATGCTATTGTGGAAACTTTTGTGGGTGGAAGACCAAGAGAAGTGAACCATCCTTCTTATCAAGCTTGGTCATATTCAGAGGTAATCAAGGACTATAACGAAGCAGTTCAAGAAGGAGACATAAGTCTTCACCCATGCGCATATCTGCACAATTATCGTTCAAAGGAAAACGAGCCGCTCTTTGAGAAACACTATCAATCATTAATCGAAAAGGCACCGCTTTTTACAAACGGCGAAGTGTTGATGCTTAGAAAGTTCCTTAAAGAGCGTATTTCGAAAGGTGATTCACAAGAGGTCCTTGAGAGGATAGAAAACGGGGATATTAAGCCCTCAAAAAGCCTCCAGGATTCTTTAGCTAAGATGCTCAAAGGAAACGAAGAGTTTTATTTGCTTGACGATCAGAAGGTTGTGTTCGAGGAAGCAAAGAAGCTTGCGCGGGCATCAAATAAGGATTCTAAAAAAAGAGTACTGATTGTTGAAGGCGGACCCGGCACAGGAAAATCTGTAGTTGCTATTAATCTTTTAGTAGAGCTAATACAAGAAGAAATGCTTGTCCGGTATGTTTCAA
This sequence comes from Raoultibacter sp., assembly GCA_050945135.1. Taxonomy (GTDB): domain Bacteria; phylum Actinomycetota; class Coriobacteriia; order Coriobacteriales; family Eggerthellaceae; genus WRIS01. Next base: position 19,902 of record JBMNSJ010000037.1, on the reverse strand, counting down.
AGAATAGTGCGCCGCGCGAAGTCTATGAAACAAAGCTAAAGGGAGACTTTAAGCAAAAGGACATCAAGGCGCTGTTTGCGGGGTCGGGTGGGTTTATGGAGACTCCTTCAAATAACGTAAACGTCCTGATAGTAGACGAGGCGCATCGTCTAAATAGAAAGTCTGGAATTTATCGAAATCAAGGGGAAAACCAAATTAAGGAAATCATCAATGCTGCATATTGCTCGATATTCTTCATCGATGAGAGTCAACGCGTGACTATACATGACATTGGGAGCGTCCAAGAAATAGAGTACTGGGCAAATGAGCTTGATGCCGAAGTCGTTAAGACCCAGCTAAGCTCCCAATTTCGATGCAATGGGTCAGATGGTTATCTTGCATGGATTGATGACGTGTTGGAGATTCGGGAGACTGCGAATAAAACTCTTGAGGATATTGATTATGAGGTCATAGTTTTTGATTCGCCAGATGAAATGGAAAGTCGGATTAGAGAGAAAAACTTTAGAAACAAAGCTCGAATGCTTGCGGGGTATTGTTGGGAGTGGCCGACAGAGACACGATGCGATTCTGAGTATAAGGACATTAGTATTGGCAACTGGGGAATTAGCTGGAATCTAAGCGGTGGTCAACCGTTCGCTATTGGAAGTGAGTCCGTGAATGAAGCTGGATGTATTCACACTGTCCAAGGACTCGAATTTGACTATGCGGGAGTAATAATCGGTGAGGATATGCGATACGAAAATGGGGAGATTGTAACGGATTTCTCGAAAAGAGCAAAAAGCGATCAGTCCTTAAGAGGGATAAAGAAGCTGGCTGCCGAGGATAAAGAAAAAGCCGACAAAATAGCTGATGAAGTCATTAAAAACACGTACCGAACACTAATGACTAGAGGAATGAAGGGGTGCTACATTTATTGTGTTGATGAGGGTCTAAGAAACTATATGAAAGACCGCATAAAAGGTCACTTTACCTATCACATCACCTCTTTTTAATAGGCTTGATTTCTTTATAGATGTTGCTTAGACCTGATTTACCTAGCTGTAGAACTTAGCTGCTCGTTGTTGCGATGCATTCAATCTTTGCCCCCCAGCCGCTCCCGCAACAAACCGCAGTTCCGGGATTCGTCTCAATCGAAAGCTAGCGTAGCCGGCAATCCTAGTCTGGTAGGCTTTGAGAGTAGCGCGGTCGAAAAAGCGACAGCCTCAAAAACGGACTGGGGTAGTCATAAGAAATATCCAGCAAGCACAAAGCACGAAGATATCTAAAAGCTGAAAACGGTTCGCCAACTAACCCTCCCACAAACAGAGCAATAGGAAGTTGCCTCTCTGTCAATGCATATGTGACAGAACTGCGCACCTGACCATGCTATATTGCGAACAGAGGGACGTGCGAAGGGGAAACGCACGTAAGCAGCATCAGGCTTCAGGCGGGAAGTTGCTGCGAGAGTGTCGTTAAGAATCGCGAGATTCTTTTCGGTCATAGAGAAGTAAAAAGGAAGGGGAGAAACATGGATTCATACAATGATGAAATCCAAGAAACATCACAGGGAGCATTATCAAGAAGAGGTTTCGTAAAAGGCGGCATCGTCGCTGGTGCGGCAGCGGCGCTCGGTGGAGCAGCCCTTGCTGGTTGTAGCTCGGGTTCGTCGAAATCAACGAGTACAAGTAGCTCAACTGGAGCAGCGGCAAGCGACGACGTTACGCAAGCCCTCATCGATCGCGGAATTCTTGGCGCAGGAGCACCAGATGCAGCGCCAATTCTGCCTGTCGAGCCACCTTCATCATGGGACGACGAAGCCGATGTTGTCATTGCCGGCACAGGTGGAGGAGGCCTTGTTGCAACTGCATTCCTGGCTCAGCAAGGGCTCAATGTTATCTCAATCGAGAAAGAAGGCTCGGTTGGCGGAGCTTCACGTCATGCGTGTACCTTCGCAAATGTTTATGGCGGCTCTAAAGACCAGAACGCAATGGAGTTCTCGGTGCCAACGTTCCCGCCAGATGTTAACGCGTTCATTCGTCTTTATAACGAGCAAAATGCCTACTCAATTGATGAGTACTATTTGCGAAACATTTTGAATGTATCTGGCGAAGCATGCGACTGGATTATGGAGCAAGACGGCATGAATATGGTTTGCCATGGCCCAATCTGGCACGATATCGATGTTGCCGAAGGAAAGCAAAACGTTGTTCTTGGTATGAACAATCCAACTAATGCAATGGAAGCGGTTGCCTTGGCCGAAGGTGCCGACATCCGCCTAAACCACAAGTGCGAGAATCTCGTCGTTAAAGATGGCAGCGTAGTTGGAGTTCTGGTTGCCGATTCAAAGGGCGACGAAAAATATATCAAGGCCGATAAAGGCGTCATTCTCTGCGCGGGCGGTTTCGGCATGAACAGAGACCTCATCAAAGCATATCTTCCTAGTGCGTATGAAGGAACCGTGCAGGGTGGGCCAATGCCTTACCACACCGGAGAGGTGTTCCGCATGGGTCTTGGCGCGGGTGCAGACTTTGCGGGATACGATTCATGGTCTTGCTGGGAAGGTGCTATCGACGAAGAAACAGCTGGCGGCGATGGCGAGTTCTGGCATTACTTCTGGCATGGCGAGCGCCAGCTCTTTCACAATCCTTGGCTGATTATCGACCAACGCGGATATCGCCAGCCCTACTTTGCTCAAACGCAGGAGCTTTTCGCTAACCCAGGTGGTCAAATAGGCGATTTGAGTAACTGTGCAGCCTGGAACTCAACTGTTGGACATAAGGTATATTCAATTTGCGATTCGAATTTCCCAACAACAGTCTTCCAGAAAAACGTATTAACGCCAACGCAGTCTGACCGCAATCGTATTCCTATCACCGATCCAAACATGCTGATTCCTAATGGCGGATTGGTTTCGGCTGATTGGCTGGCAGAAGTTGACGAAGCTGTCGAGCGCGGCGCGGTCAAGAAGGCCGACACAATTGAGGAGCTCGCAGAGATGCTGAAGCTCGATCCGGACACCCTTGTTGCCTCGGTCAAAGAGTACAACGAGATGTGTGCAAAAGGCGTCGACGAAGTTATGTCAACTCCATACGACCCAACTTGGCTTTCGCCCGTTGTCGATCCTCCTTTCTATGGCGCAATCGTCGGTGGCCAGATGGCTAAGACAATGTGCGGCCTGCGCACGGATGAGTATCTTCAGGTTATGCGTCCCGACGGCAGCTTAATCGAGGGACTGTATGCCAACGCAACAACAGCAGGCGGTCTTTCGGGTGAGGCGAACTACGGTTGCTTCTTGAATTCCACGGTCTTCGGCGGTGTTGGAACAAGCTGGATTACCGGATACATTGCAGCGAAGTCGCTTCTAGATCAGAAGGCATAAACTGTAATCAACCTTGGCTCTATCTTCCCTCAAAGAAGAGGACCTGTGGCAGATAGCTGCGGGTCCTCTTCGCATAGCAGCGAGGGTTCTGGCGCTTTGAGATTGCAGGTATCGTGCAGTGCTTGGTGCTTGGCGGGGCAAGTTGTTTGCGCAGGTCGGCACCTAGCGCCGAGTATTTGTGTTGAAGAAGTTTACAAGCTTAGTTACCTGGGGGTTTTCGGAAGGATTCTTGTAAGCCAAACAAAGCGGAAGGTCTTTTCGGTCGTTTGGATGAAATGGCGTGAATACCGATTCGGGATACTTCTTTTCCATGGAAGGATTGTAGGGCTGTAGATGAATTCCTCCGGCGTTACAGAAATTGTGTATCGATTCGTCGTTGAGAGGGACCACATGATACTGCGGCGTGAAGCCGTGCTCTTCGCAGCGGGCGATAAACCCGTTGGTGAAGAGGTCAAAATCGAGAGGGCTGCGGATGGGAACACCTTCGAGCTCAGACACTTTTACCGACGATTGGCTGGCGAAAGGGTGGTCGTGATAGGTTATGACGCGCATTTCCACCTTCGAGACGGGAATGACCTTAATGCCGTCGCGGGTGTATCTTCCATGCACAAAGCCAACGTCGATGCTGCCTCGCTGAAGAGCGTTCAGGATTACCGAGTCAGACTGATGATAGAAAGAGAGAGTCAGCCCAGAAGTTCTCCGCTTGAATTCTTCGAGAAGCTTCATCACCTCATGCTCGCTATTGAAGTATAGAAAGTCGAGAGGGAATGCAGAAAGAGCAATCGAAAGACAGCTGTTTACCTGCGTTTTGTCATTTTCAGCATCAACGAGCATATCAATTTTGTTGAGCTCTTGGAGTACGGCTTCGGCATGCTTGATTACTTCTTTGCCGGCATCGGTGGGTCGCATTTTATTGTCGCGGTCAAATATTTCGAATCCGAATTCTTGCTCGAGGGAACGGATAGCTTTTGAAATTGCCTGCCGCGAAACATAAAGCTCGTTTGATGCTTGCGCAACGCTGCCATAGCGAGCAACATGAGATACATATTTGAGCTGGTGTAATTCCATCTCTCGCTCCTAACTTATGGAGGGGTTAAAAGCTGATTGTTGAGTACCTGTCCTGCTCGGTCATTATACCTGATACTTGCTTGGTTATACTTGTGGTGAGGCGATAGTCTCGTGCTGCAGGCAATCAGCTGCGAGCCACCGGCGGAAGGGAACTTGCCGCGGGTCATCGACTGCAGGCCTCCGGCGGCAGGTAACCGGGCGTGGGCAACCGACTGCGAGCCATCCGCTTCAATCCTAGATTCGCCATTTGAGCAAGATTTTGGAACGAAATCCGTTTCGCTTGCAGATTTTGGGCATATGGGAGGCTTTCGGGCTTCCCTCGCGAAGATGCTGGATGAATAATGCCTGGTCACACTTTTCATCCAGCCGAAAATTTGCAAGTGAAAGCACTTTCGTTCCACGAGAGGCGCTCAAACGCAAATGTAGATTCGGGTCCACTGACATCCCAAAGCGAAAACGTGATTTTGCTCTCGCTGGAAGTACAAAATTGCGATTGCTTACTCATGTTCGGGCGCGAGGAGGCCTTCAAGAGGATTGTGCGAATGTTTCACACGAATAATGCCTGTTCACAGAACCCGCTTATCTGTGACGCAGTAAGCAAACGCAATTTCGTACTTCAGGATGTCCCGAATTTCCAATTTGGATTCGGGGGGCCAGCCGCATAGCTCTGCTGTCGACTTCGTCTATCCACCCGCGCTTGCACCGCACCCCCGCCCGCGACTCACCGCATCCCGCATCCACGCGGCCCGCATGCTCTCACCATGCGTTTTCACCCGAACCCGAGCTAATCCTTTATACTGACAGAACCTGATTGTGCATACGAAAGGAAGCAAATGGGTAATGTAATCGTTGTCGGCTGTGGGAGAGTGGGTTCTCGCCTTGCCGAGATGCTCTCCGAGAACGGGGATAATGTCTGCGTTATCGACAAAGCTCCCGAGCGATTCGAAAAGCTTGGACGCGGATTCAATGGCTCGATGGTACAAGGCATCGGCTTCGATGAAGAGACGCTTATCAAGGCTGGAGTCGAAGAATGCGATGTGGTGGCCGCCGTCACTAATCTCGATAACACTAATCTCATGGTGGTCGAAGTTGCCGACCGCTTATTCTCGGTGCCTCAGGTTATTGCTCGCCTCGACAATTCCGACCACGAGCGGGCCTACATGCAGCTCGGACTCGATTATGTGTGCGGCACCTCGCTTGTTGCCGAAGACATCTTCTCCAAGATAGTTTCGGGACATGGCAGTCATGTGGACACCTTCGGCGAATTCGAAATCTTGCGCTTCTCGCTCGACCTCGCTTCCGAGGGCAAAAAAACCATCCGCGTCTCTGAACTCGAGCGGGCTCACGATGTGCGCGTTGTAGCTTTCGAGCGCGGCGACGGCTCGGCAAGCTCGATACCTACGAGCGAAAGCGTGCTGTACCAGGGAGATACCATCATGATTTGCGTGCGCCACGAGCTCATCGAGAAGTACGCGCGCTTCATGCAGGATTAGGAGAACACCATGCACATTGTTATTACGGGCGGAGGCAAGGTTGGAGAATATCTGGCAACCGTTCTTTTAGACAGCGGAAATGAAGTGGTGGTCATTGAGAAGGATCTTGCACGTGCCGACAGACTTTCGGTCAACCTGCGCGGTCGCTACATGGTAATCCACGGTGATGGATGCAATTCGAAGTTTCAAGACGATGCGGGCATTCAACAAGCGGATATTTTTGTTGCCACCACCGGGCAAGACGACAACAACTTTGTTGCCTGCGAAATCGCGCAACGTGCCTTTCGGGTGCCTCGTTGCATCGCGCGCGTCAACAACCCCAAAAACCTGCGAATCTTTCGCGAAGTAGGCATCGAGAGTGTCTCTTCCACCACCTTGATTGCTAACCTAATCGAGGAGGAAGCCCTGCTGGGAAGCATGAGCGTCATCACCTCGCTTACGCATGGCAACGTGTTTTTGCAAGAGATGCTTATTCCGAAGATGCGCGGTGCACGCAACGTGGAGGGGATTTTGGTCGCTGATATCCCCATGCCACCGCAAAGCATTATTTCTGCCGTTGTTACGAAAGAAGATGCCGAAGTTGTCGAGGAGGACACACGAGTCTTTCCTGGAGATAAAGTAATTGTACTCGCCGATGTTTCAGTCATTGATTCGGTGCGTGCTGTCCTCAAAGGGCTATGATACAGACAAATAACGAGAAAGGGATTTCATGATCGATCGATATACGCGCCCCGAAATGGGAGCTATCTGGGCTCTTCAAAATAAATTCGAAATTTGGAAAGAGATAGAGGTTCTCGCATGTGAAGCGCAAGCCGAGCTGGGAGCGTCGGGCATTACGAAAGAAGAAGCGGCATGGATTCGCAAATATGCTAACTTCACCGTTGAGCGTATCGACGAGATTGAAAAAGTTACCAATCACGACGTAATCGCCTTCACCACGTGCATGGCAGAATACATTGACGCCAATGTTGCCGAAGGCGAAGAGCCACCTTCGCGCTGGGTGCACTACGGAATGACCTCGTCTGACCTGGGCGATACCGCGCTCAGCTACCAGATAACGCAGGCGATCGATATCATTATCAATGACATTAAACTGTTGGGAGAGGCTTGCAAGAAGCGCGCTTTCGAGCTTCAAGAAACTTTGTGCGTCGGTCGCACTCACGGCATCCATGCCGAGCCGATGACCTTCGGAATGAAGTTTGGCTCCTGGGCCTGGGCGCTTCGTCGTGCCCTCACAAGAATGGAAGAGGCGCGCGAAGTGGCTGCTTACGGAGCTATTTCGGGCGCGGTTGGAACGTATTCGAGCATCGATCCTTTTGTCGAAACCTTTGTGTGCGAAAAGCTTGGCCTTGCCGCAGATCCACTCTCAACGCAGGTGCTTGCTCGCGATCGTCATGCGCAGGTGCTATCCGCCCTCGCTGTTACGGCATCAACCCTTGAGTCGATTGCTATGCAGGTTCGCCTGATGCAGCAATCCGACGTTATTGAAGCAGAAGAACCCTTCACCAAAGGCCAAAAAGGTTCATCCGCTATGCCTCATAAGCGCAACCCCATCACCGCTGAGCGGGTTTGTGGACTTGCGCGCGTGGTAAAGGGAAACGCACAAGCCGGATTCGACAACGTTGCTCTGTGGTATGAGCGCGACATCTCGCATTCTGGCGCCGAGCGTGTGGTGCTAGCCGATAGCTTCACAGCTCTCGACTATATGTTCTCCAAGATGCAGTGGATGTTGGAGGGCCTGCAAACCTATCCTGCCAAAATGGAGTACAACCTTAATCGTACGCGGGGCTTGATTTTCTCTTCGAAAGTGCTGCTTGCCCTGGTGGATACTGGTATTAGCCGAGAAGACGCCTATGTCATTGTGCAACGCAATGCGATGAAGGTATGGGAAGATATCCAAAATGCTATTGATGGCCCAAGCTATCGCGAGTTATTGGAAGCAGATACCGAGGCCAAGCTCGATAAAGAGGTGCTCGACAAGATTTTTGACCCTTGGGATTTCTTGTCGCGCAAAGACATCGTGTTCGATCGCCTAAAGGAGCTTTCTTTCTAGCGTTATCCTTTGCGGCGATTTCTCACGATAAGCGCCACGATAAGCGCAACCAAAGCAACTGCAATGACGGCAATGATTATGCCGACGAGTGAGCCGGTGTCGTCTCCAACATGGGCAAGAGTAGTAGTGTAAGAAAATAACTGCATAATGGGCCTCTTTAAGTTCGGCTTTTTTGTTGACACCCGCGGGCGCCAAATGTGCACATATTGGTTGCTATTATACTAGATGCAAAAGCTGTCGATAAAGGAGTGGGCAATGTCTAAAGTTTTGTTCGTTAATGCATGCATGAGAGGCGAAGAATCGCGAACCCTGCAATTGTGCAAGGAGTATCTCGCAACGAAAGAATCGTTTACCGAGCTTAATCTTTCGAACATGCAGTTGCTTCCTTTTTCGGGCGACATGGTAGCAAAGCGCACCTTCCTTCAGCTCAGCCAGCAGTACGACGAGTCGATTTTTGATTTAGCTCGGCAGTTCGCTCAAGCTGAAGAGATTGTAATCGGAGCTCCATACTGGGATTTGTCTTTTCCGGCAGCACTCAAGATTTACATTGAGCACATCTCCGTTTCTGATGTTACTTTTCAACTAACCGATAGAGGAGAATACGTCGGGCTCTGCAAAGCTAAGCACATTACTTACATCACTTCGTGCGGTGGTTTTATTGCTGAGGGCGCAAACTTGGGATATGAGTATGTGCAGGGCATTGCGAACATGTTTGGTATCCCGGAAGTGCGTTTTGTTGTTGCAGAGGGCCTCGATGTCATTGGGCTTGATCTTGAAGGGCAGATGCAAAAGGCGCGCGAAGCATTAAGCGCGCTGGATTAGCAAGCGCAGGTAGGCTTCTCGGTTGGCGAATCCACAGCACCTCAATCCAATATTTCCCAGGTTGTGAGCGTCTTTTCTGCGCGGAGATTTATTTGCGCGGCGCAGCTAGCTGCCATACGCCGTGTAGCGACTTACATTTCGACAGGAATTTCCATTCCTACTGAGTTTACTTTGTCGCGAAGATAGACCGAGTCGTCAGCTACATCTTCAGTTCGGGTATTCGCGTTGATAGTAGCTTCGTCCATGTCCTTAAGGAGCCGCACATAGGTATCGCCCCCATCAGACCATTCAATGGCGGGGTACCACACAAGATTTTCGACCAGCAAGCCATCTTGCGCTTCGTTAAGCACAAAATCGCAAGAGAACACACCACTTAAGATGGTGTCAGTTATGGTCCAGCCGCTCACAATATCCGAAAGTCCAAACACGACCGGGATGGTGTTGCCGCTTTCTCCTGTGATGTATTTCACAGGCTGCATGATGTGCGCATGGGTTCCAAGCACCAGGTCAACATTAAGGTCAGCCAAAAAGGCAGCATACTCGTATTGCTGATCGTTTGACTCGCTTATGTACTCGCTTCCCCAATGCATCGACACAATCGTTACGTCGGCCACTTGCTGCGCGCGTTTCACATCACGCTCTATCAGCTCTTTATCGAACTGACACGAGTAGTAGTCGTTTGCTAAGGCTTCTTCACCTGCGTTATCGCCATAGGTGTAGGCCAGAAAGGCGAAGGTAAAGCCGTTGCGCTCTATCATGTGCACGGTCTCGCGTTCTTCCTGAGTCAGATAGCTTCCGCCCACAAGCAGCTCGGGGAATCTGTCCCACACCTCATGACTTCGCTCGATGCCGTATGCTCCCATGTCGTAGCTGTGATTGGTGGCGAAGTTAACTAAGTTGAAGCCAACAGAGGCAATTGCTTCAGCCATGGCGTCGGGCGAGTTGAAAACAGGATAACCGCTGTACACACGACCATTATCGGTGCCAGCCATCACCGTCTCTTGATTGATGTAGCGTAAATCGTGCGATTGAATGAGAGGTGCAGTTTCGCGATAGAAGGGAGTGAAATCGTAGAGACCGTCTCCAGCTTCGCCCCCATACCTGTCAGCGATTGGGAAAGACATGCTGGTTGCAATTTGATCGCCTACTGCGCAAAGGCGCACTTTTTCGGGCGATTCGGCGGGAACCTCGCGCCCGTGTATGGTGTATGAGATGCCTTCTGCAGTGAGGCCGTGAACGATGCCGTTTTCATCAATCGATTCATCCGCACCTGCAATTTTTGAGGGAAAACTTGCGGGCCGCAGAGACTGCAGTGCTGGATCGCTAACCGTATCGGCGCTTTCACTCGGCGTGGAGTTGCTGCTTTGGATGCAAGCCTGTATGCCAAACACGCACAGAAGAACAAGCGCAAGCAAAACAAGGAGAGGCCAGAGCGGTCGGGCATGTTCGTGTTTGCGATATGTTGGCTTGTAGCTCATGATTTTAGTGTAGCGCGAACAGGGCAAGCGCGGTAAACGATTTTCGGATTCGAGCGAATAGGCAGGTAAGCTGCACTTCTGGCGGTGACTCAAGCGCCTTCAGCCAAGGTCCATCGTTTAAAAGACCTTAGACGAGGTTTTCGTCTAAGGTCTCAACTGAGCTGTCTAGAGCTTGTTTTTCAAGGCAGCGTAAAGTATCACTTATTCTCGTTCGAGTGTGTTTGAAATACTCGAGAAAGTCTCCGTCTCGTAATTTTTGCCCGTGCTCCACATCACAAGGACGGCACCATTTTCTCCTTCTACAGCGTATTCAAGAGTAGCTTCCTCACCAGGAGTTGGTGTACCATCGAAGGGCTTCCACTCAGAGGTTTCTTCATCGAGAAACACCCATGTACCTTCGTCACCCATGGTATCGCGGACGTATTCGTAGGTAAGAGGATCGGGATTGCTGATGGTGTAGTTATCAGATATCTCATCATAGCCAGCGAGATAGCGTACTTTTTGATCTTCGGGTGTTTCGCTTGATGCAGCCTCTTGCTCGTTGCTTTTCTGATTAGATGATTCCCCTCCGCAGGCAACAAGCGTGAGTGAAAGAGCTATAAAAAGCGAAAGCATCATTGCCGCAATAGCCCAGTTTCTTTTCTTGATATCCATATAGTTCCCTTCCTTAGTTTTCCATCTTCTCTTGTCAAAGATGTAAAGCGGCAGATATACGTCGGTTACATATTTGAATAGTTCACCTGCTTTTTTCTCCTTCCCTGTAGATTGCATGATACACACATAACATCTAGTTGAACAGGTCATGCGTTCTGACTTTTGCTCATGAACATGTCAGATTGCACGATTTGTGGTAGTCAAACTGCGTCTGTCCTTCACTGCCAACAAGGTGAGACCTCCTCATCAGGCTTTTTGTGAGTTGCCTTGCTTGTCTTATTGTCCCAACAACCACAAATCGTGCAATCTCACTGGGATCTGAGGCTCGATAAGCAAAAGGGTAGTGGTCGCCGCTTGGGCGAAGTACTCTTTGACGAGGGCATTATCACCGAGGCTGATCTTATCGAAGCGCTTCAGATGCAGCTTGGTATCGAGTTTGTTGACCTATCTCAGGTTGATATCGACCCTGAAATGAGCCGCCTGGTTTCTCGCAATGTTGCGCGCCAGTACAATGTTGTGCCCATCAAAGCAACGCCAGACGAAATCTATCTCGCCATGAGCGACCCGCTCAACTTCCTTGCTACCGAAGCGGTCAAAACCGCAACGCGCAAACGTGTTGTGCCGGTGCTTGCTACCAGCGATGCAATTCGTCGCGCCATTATGACGCTTTACGGCAACGAAGGAGCGGCGCGCGCTATCGAAGAAATGAAGCGCGAAGCGAAAAGCTCCGAAGATGTATCGACCTACTCTGCGGCAAACCTTGATGAAGAAGGCGACAGCCAAAGTGCCCCAACAATTCGCCTGGTCAACAGTATCATCGAGCGTGCCGCAACCGAGCGCGCGAGCGACATCCATCTTGAGCCGCGCGAAGAAGACGTGCATGTGCGTATGCGCATCGACGGCGTTTTGCGAACCATCCTCACGGTTCCTAAAGAGCTGCAGCAAAGCGTTATCGCGCGCTTCAAGATTATCGGCAACATGAACACCTCCGAGCGTCGCATTCCGCAAGACGGGCGCGCAGCGGTACGCATCAAAAAACAAGACATCGACCTACGTATTAATACTTTGCCAACTATTCATGGCGAAAAAGTCGTAATTCGTCTGCTCGACAAAGACGAAGGCCTGCTGGCTCCCTCCGGCATTGGTCTTGTGGGAGAAGATTTCGAGAAATACGAGAAACTCATCAACTCCAACAACGGCATGGTTCTCATCGTTGGACCTACCGGGTCTGGTAAGAGCTCAACTATGTACACCATGATTCGCGAGCTCAACACCGATTCGGTCAACTTGATTACGCTCGAAGATCCGGTGGAATACAACATCGATGGCGTCAATCAGGTTCTCATCAACGAAAAAGTGGGCATGACCTTTGCAAGCGGATTGCGCGCGGTTCTGCGCCAAGACCCAGATATCGTTGCGGTAGGCGAAATCCGCGACGGCGAAACAGCCGAAATTGCTATTCGTGCAGCTATTACTGGTCACCTGGTATTATCTACGGTTCATACCTTTGATGCTGCTTCAACCATCGACCGCCTCATCGATATTGGAGTAGAGCCCTATCTTATCGCGAGTGGCGTGCGGGGCATTATTTCGCAGCGTTTGGTGCGCTGCGTGTGCCCGAACTGCAAAGAGCCCTACGATCCACCCGCCGAGGAGTTTGCCTCTCTTGGTCTTGAGTACGAAGAGGGCGTGCAGTTCTATAAGGGCGCGGGATGCCCGATGTGCTTCAGCACTGGTTATCGCGGCAGAACAGGTGTATTCGAAATTCTCATCCTCGATCGATCTTTGCGTGGAGCTATCACTGGTGGCGCCACACGAGAGGTTTTGCAAGATGCAATCGAGGGGCTTGGATCCTTTAAATCGATGCAGCAAAGTTTGCAGCGTCTGGTGCTCGAAGGAAAAATTACGGTACAAGAAGCTACAAAAACTATGACCTCGGTGGAATAAAAAACTGGCGGGTAGGGGATGGCAAAAGAGCTCTCAAGCTTTTGTCAGATGCTAAGTAAGGAAGGGGTGCGGAAAACGATATGAATGTCGAAGAGTTGATTATACAAGCGCATGAGGCAAAAGCCTCAGACGTGCATTTGGTATACAATCTGCCGCCCAAATTTAGAGTAAATGGCGCGCTCATTTCTGCTCGTGAAGAAGTGCTTTCAGATGACGAGCTCGAAAGATTAGCAGAGGATCTAGCCGGAAAGCAGTACGAAGAGATTCGTGAGTCTGGCGAGGTCGATCTTGCAAAAACTATTGCGGGCGTGCGTGTTCGTATTAATATCTTTCGCGCGCAAGGACACATTAGTGCAGCACTCCGTTTGCTGTCAGATCACATTCCGCCGCTAGAATCCTTGGGACTGCCCCCAGCGGTGCTCGATTTTGTGCGCCTCCAACGCGGCATTATTATCGTAACCGGTGAAACAGGCTCAGGTAAATCAACCACGCTTGCTGCCTTGATTGAAACCATTAACCAAACTCGTGCCGAAAACATCATCACCATGGAAGATTCGGTCGAGTATATCTATAAGCCAAAGAAATCAATTATCTCGCAGCGTGAAATCGGAACCGATACCGCAAGTTATGCCAATGCGCTTCGAGCGATTTTACGTGAAGATCCCGATATCATTCTCATCGGCGAGATGCGAGACTTCGAAACCATTCAAACTGCACTCACAGCTGCAGAAACAGGCCACTTGGTATTTGCTACCCTGCACACGAAGTCAGCGGCAGACTCAATCGATCGTATAGTCGATGTGTTTCCTGAAGGCTTGCAAAAGCAGATTCGCATGCAGCTTTCAACAACGCTCGAGGCAGTGCTTTCGCAACAACTTTTACCAAAAAGCGATGGCAGCGGCAGAACCCTTGCCTGCGAATTAATGATGGTCACGCCTGCTATCAGGAACTTAATTCGCGAAGGAAAAACGCCGCAGATTGCAAGCTCTATGGGTACCGCAGCCGCAGCAGGCAGCATAACCATGGACAACGCCTTAATCGATCTTAATCGCAAGCGTCTCATTGATGCCAAAACCGCTCGTGAGGCTGCACACGATTACGAATACGTAGAGAAGAACACGCGATAATGGCTACCTATACTTACACAGGCGTTTCGGATACTGGCGAAAAGCTGAAAGGCGTCGTTGAAGCCTACGACGAAATTGAGGCGATGGAGCGAGCCCGCGAGCTGGTCTACATTGTTCAAGAGGTTAAGAAGGTAAACGAGAGCAGTGGCATTATGTCGATGGAAGTTGGCAAGCCACGCATTAAGCCTAAGGACATTGCCATCGTGTGCTCGCAGTTTGCCATCATTTTACGAGCGGGCTTGTCAGCCGCGCGTGCAGTGCGCCTGGTGGCCGATCAAACAAGTAATAAGTACTTAAAGAAGGTGCTCGACGAATGCGCAAGCGATGTTGAGGCTGGTCACGGCCTTGCTGATAGCCTCGAGAACAAAGGCAAGCATCTTCCCCGCGTTTTTGTAGAAACAATTCGCGCTGGCGAAGAAAGTGGACACCTAGCCGAGTGCTTTTTGCGTCTACAAGATTATTACGAGAAGCGCGCCAAGGTTGCCTCCAAAGTTGCGGGTGCCGTTACCTATCCAATCTTCGTGCTGGTTATTGGTGTTGTTGTTGTTGCCGTAATGATGGTTATGGTTATCCCTACTATGACAGGCATGATTTCGTCAATGGGCTCAGACATGCCCGCAATCACCCAGTTCCTTATCGATACATCAGATTGGTTCTCGGCAAATATTTTATGGGTCATTCTTGTGGCAATTCTTATTGTTGTGGGAATCAAGCTCTTCGGCAGAACCGAGCAAGGAAAGGTGTTCTTCGGCGAGCTTCAGATGAAGATTCCCGTAACAGGAAAAATCGTACGTTTTGCTGGAGCTGGACAATTTGCCAATACGATGGCAACGCTTATTGCCGCAGGTTTGCCTACGGCACGAGCAGTTCAAGTTACCGCACGCGTTATGAGCAATTACGTTCTATCTCGCGAAATTGGTCGTATCGAGGCTGCGTTACTTGAGGGTAGAAGCCTGGGCGAGTGCATGGAAGGGGTTAGCCAATTTCCTCGCACGCTTATCGAAATGACTACAGTTGGAGAACAAACTGGTGAACTTGAGGAAACGCTTGGTACAATTGGCGAGTTCTACGATAGTGAGACGCAGCGGGTAACCGATCGTGCACTCTCTTTAATGGAGCCAGCTTTGTTGGTGGTAATGGCTGTATTTGCGGGATTCATCGTCATTGCTTTATACTTGCCGATGTTCTCAATGTATGGGAGTATGTAACAAGGTGTAAATCTGCATATGGTGGTATGCAGAAAAAATATGTGAAGCCATAAATCTAGGGGTTTCAGAAAAGCTGAAAGGAAAAAAGATGAAAGAGATGGTTAGACGTGTTAGGGAACAGCGGGGTGGATTCACTCTGGCCTAATTGCTCATCGTTGTAGCAATTATCATGGTGTTGGTTGCAATCGCGGTACCAATTTTCTTGAACTCGCTCAGTAGCGCCGAAGATGCAGTTAGCGCTGCAAATGAGCGCGCAATCAAGGCGCAAGCAACAGCAGACTTCTTGACCGATGTTGCTGATGGTGATATTACCAATCCTGCTGCTGGCGAAACTTTGTATTACGAGGTTACCGATTCTGGCGACATTAAAACTGCTGATGAAGGTAGTGCAACACATAAAGCTGAAGTAAAAGAAGACAATGGTGATTACATCGTTGAAGTTACGGAGATAAGTGCTCCGTAAGCCAACTTACGAGTAGCTTTCTATCTAGCTAATTTCGAGCGGGAGCCTTACCAAGTGTAGGGTTACCCGCTCGTTTTGAATGACATGACTATTTCTATTCCACTACATATGTTTGAACCTCTTCAGGTTGCGTATTTCCTGGTACTTGCCGGGGTACTTGGCGCTTGTGCGGCAAGCTTTGTCAACAACTTGGCATGGCGTATGGTGCGCGGGAAAAGCGCGCTTAAAGGGCGCAGCGAGTGTTCGCAGTGCGGACACAAGCTTGGCGCACTCGATTTGGTGCCTATCCTATCCTGGTTGTTCTTACGCGGAAAGTGCCGCTATTGCAAAGCGCGTATTTCGGCTCGCTATATTGTGGTCGAAGTCATCACGGCAGTGGTGTTTGTTCTTATTGCCTGGCACTATGGCTTAAGCATCCAAACCTTAGCCTATTTCTTCCTGGCTTCGATATTGCTCGGCGTACTTCTTGTCGACATCGAGACAATGACTATCCCCAATGGCTTCATTATCGCAGGCATCATCGTGTGGGTGGCAAGTGTGTGGTTTATTCGCCCGCCCCTTGTTGGCTTCGGTATTGGATCCATGTTTGTGGGAAGCTTTGGCTACGGATTCTTGGCCGTGCTTATCGATGGCTTGGCAGGTGCTTTCGCCATTGGCGGCGGCATGCTGGTATTCGCCACGCTGTTCGACAAAATCACCGGACGTAATTCACTTGGCGGGGGAGATGTCAAACTCTTCTTTATGGTGGGCTTATATCTGGGAGTCGCGGCAGGGTTCTTCAACCTCTTACTCTCGTGCATCTTGGGCCTCGTATTCTCGTTTGTTTGGATAGCATCGGGCGCAGCCGAAAAACAAGATGCCGCGTTGAATTCAGATGCTGAAGGCGAGAAAGCCGCTGAAGCACCCGAAGCAGACGCGAAAAACACCGATTCGGCAGAACAAGAGCACACGAGTGCAGCAAAAAAGGCCTTCCCCTTTGGTCCTGCTATCGTTGTGTCAACAATACTAACCCTGCTGGTGGGCTTTCAATTTGTCACATGGTATATTGATTTATTATTGTGAGTCTGAGGTGGTCGGGGTGACGCATGCATTCATGGCATAATAGGCAAGGTGGCTTTAGCGTTGTAGAGCTTCTCATTGTGTCAATTTGTTTGTTGTTGCTGGGCCCTATTGTGGTAACTGCCATCATAGATGCCGATCCTTCAATCGAGGCTCATAGGGCAGCGTACGAGGTTCAGCAAAAACACGTAGAAGATGCGGCGCTGGCTGATTTTTACGATGGTAAACTGGGCGAGGGTAAAGCGCAGTATTACTATGTAAGCCAATCAGGTTCGATTCAGTCAGACGAGCCAGTGGGTGAAGAGTATATAGCCTATGATGTGGTGATCGCTGAAGGAGCAGCTACGGCTACACGAATTGAGTAGCTCAAGCAGGTTTCGACGCAGCGTTCAGGTGGAAGAGTAGGAAGAACGATATGGGGAAAGCATACACAGGATTCGACATCGGAACGGAAACCTTAAAGGTTGTCGTATGCGATGGCGATTCGGTAAAAGACATCGTCTTAGCTAAGATGC
Organism: Raoultibacter sp.; assembly: GCA_050945135.1. Classification (GTDB taxonomy): domain Bacteria; phylum Actinomycetota; class Coriobacteriia; order Coriobacteriales; family Eggerthellaceae; genus WRIS01. Next base: position 2,657 of record JBMNSJ010000037.1, on the reverse strand, counting down.
CCGATGGAATGGTTGCCGATGGGCACGTAGTTAGCATTGATGCGATGGTCGATTTCATCAAAGATACTACCAAGGGTATGAAGAGCCTCTCGAAGCAGGCAGCATTTATTATTCCGCAGGCTGATAGCCTCACCAGGCGCCTACAGATTCCTGCCATGACTACAAGCGAGCTCGACATCAATCTTCCGTATGAATTTCGCGATTACATTACGCAGGGTAAAGAAAAATACCTCTACGATTACGCGGTGCTCAACACCGAGAAATCTGAAGAAGGCGAAATAACCGGCTTCGATTTGTTGGCGGTGGCGGCTACCAAAGAGGTTATGGCCGATTAAGCCACCATGTTTAAGCGCGCGGGCTTTAAGCTTTGCGTTGCCATGCCTGTAGCAGCTGCTCTTCAAAACTTGCTGCAGGAAATCCCGTACGCACAAGGAAATTGTTGCATCGTTGATTTTTCCTATACCTCAACCGTGCTGCACTTTTTCACCGACGCTAGCTACGATGTCACGCGTACTATCGAAGTTGGCTTGCTCGATATTGATCGTGAAATCGCCAACGAGAAAAGCGTTGATGTGCATGTAGCAGCGAGTTATCGTCAAAACGATTTCCAGGGTGTCTTACAATCTGAAAAGGGGTCTACGATTCAATTGCTACCGAAGTAGGACGCGCTCTGAGTTTCTATAGCTTTAGTAATCCAAACGCATCTTTAGAGATTGCGTACTTAAGCGGCGAGGGCATGGTGGTAGAGCCTCTCGTGCAAACGGTGGTAGAGGCAATAGATTTGCCAAGCGAAGATATCGCAAACATTTTGCCGCCTGCTCAACAAAATGATAGCCTTCGAACCCAGTGTGCCGAAACCATCGGCGTCACTTTGAATTAGGTGATGGCTGTGGTTGATTTCAAAAAAGAGATTTCTTTCGGCAAGAAGCCCGGCGCAAAGTCGGCTAAGAAAAACGGTAGCTATCCTACCAAGACAAAGATTAATCTTGTCAGTTCTGGAGCTAAGCAAGAAAACAGAACAACAATCATTGCGCTGTTCCTGGTGTTTATCGTGCTCCTTGCGATATTCGTGAAGTTTGCAGTTATCGACCCTCTTGCTTCGGTTGAGGCCAGCAACAAGCGTGTGCAAACAGCCCAAACGCAGCTCAATGATCTTAAAGCGCAAAACAGTTCCATGTCAGAGCTGGGCGATCAATATTCGAAATACGTGGTTGCCGGCATGACGCCCGAAGAGACCGAGCTTGTTAATCGAACCGAGATTGTTGATCTGATTCGCACCAAGATCATGGGAACCTCGGTGTTGTCTTCGGTAAAGATTAGTGGAAATACAGTGGCAGTAACCTGTCAGGGAATAAGCCTCCAAGATGCTTCTGTTGTAGTTCGTAATATTGAGCAAGATGAGCGCGTTTCTCACGTTACGGTTTCGACGGCACAAGAAAAGGACGGCAGCGCGGCTACCGCAACTTTCGAGATAATGCTCAAGTCTTCATCCGAGCTTGCTGCCCAACGCGTAGAGCAACAAATTGCGGCCGAACGTGAGGCTGCTACTGCCGAAGAATCGCAAGCAGAGAAAGGAGCAAGCAATGGCAACTAATATATTTGGACGTGCATTTACAACACGTGAAAAAGCCCTGGTCGCTGTTCTTGTTGTTATTATTCTTGCCTCTGCGTACTATTTTGGAGTTCACCAAAACATTGCAAACGCTAAGGCGCAAAACGAAGCCACCCTCATCGAACTTGAAGACGAAATTTTGGTTCAATCTACGCAGTCGACCCTTCTGCTGCGCATGCAATCCGAGCTCGACCAGCTTGGCTCTTTAGACAACTTGCCGGTAGTGGCGGTGTATGACAATGTGGGCAACGAACCACAAGAGCTCAACGCAGTGCTTGCTTCAACAAGCTCGTATAAAGTTACTTTAAGCACTCCGGTTAAGCAGGGCTCAACCATTCGGCGTGCAGTTGATGTTTCTTTCTCAACTGCCAATTATGAGAGTGCCTTGAGCATTCTTGAGCAGCTGCAAAACGGGTCGTACTATTGCCAGATTTCGGATGCAGACCTCACCGCCAAGGTGCTTGCTAATGGCAGCATCGAAAGCGTAAACGCAACCTTGAAGGTAACCTTCTTCGAAACCGCTACAGGCGCAACAAACCTCAACGGTGTTGAAGAGGCCGCTTCCGAATCAAACACGAGCTCGACTTCTGCCACCGCTGCCGCAAGCTAGAAGCCTCTTGCACGCTGGGGCCGATCGTGCTCGGTTGATGCGCTGAGCTTTTCCAGCAGAGAAGCCCCTTGCACGCTGGGGCTAATCTACCGGACGCTACCTACCTTAGCCAATTCGCCACTTTTTTGGCAAGAAAAGCGTTTCGCTTGCAGCTTGAAGCAGGCTGGAAGCACGCTAAATCTTAGCGACCTGGTGTTTTTCTAAGGTTGAAAAGTTGCATGTTTCCCAGACAGCAGGAATCACGTCTCAATTTGCAAGCGAAACGGTTTTCGTACCATCTGGAAGCCAAAACGCCCAATGTAGCACGACATCTTCTGGTAGTGTCGCGAATGTTGGTGTAAGAGGTCATCGCCTCAGAATCGTTACTGGAGCATCATAGCAGTTTCTAGGCAGCCCTCCTTCTTTGACCTACAGATTCCATTGCTACAGCAACCA
>JBMNSJ010000036.1:0-21890 GCA_050945135.1 Raoultibacter sp. | reverse complement strand
AGTACCTAACAAGGGTAATAAGCCGGTTGAGTGGGGCGATGGATTGGTATGGAGCGAGCTGCATCATTCGACTCCGTACCCATACTCTGCTGATTAGCCCCCAGACACACTTTTTGTCCTATAACCCGTTTTGCGAGATGCTGGGGTCGAAAAGATTCCAAGGCGCAAGATAATCCCCACACTCGCAGTACAATCCAATTCAAAGACCAAAGGGCTTAGTTCAATGTCAAATGCAACGTTTTGTGGTTGCGACACGGCTCATACGCGCCCACTCGAAAAGTGCTCCATCTTGTCATCAGGCATTTTGTAGAGCATTATTTTTTATCCTTAGACCCAACAACCACAAAACGTTCAATCTGACTTTGATTCATGCGTTTCTGCATTGATTTGTTCGTGCGAGGTCGTCCAAAACACACAAAACTGAGAGTACTGCCTTTGATCCAGGACTTCGCTTGTCGTTGTATAGAGCTCGCGGAATAGGCCGTTGCTTCAAGGCAAGATAGTTCAGGCACGGCGCATGAGCTGCAAACACCATTCCAGAAATACAGCATCAGGGTTTGTTCCGCTTTTCATCTTACGTTCGGCATCACGCGAACTAATAAGGGCAACTCTCAGCTCCTCTGGCGAGAAACCCTGTAACCACATCTTATGATTCTTTACGCGCCACGGAGGCATTTTGAGTACACCTGCAAGTTCATGCAAGTTTCCACGCTGGGCCAAAGATTGCGCACAGATTAACTCACGTATTCTTGTGGTGCACATTGCAAGCAATGCATGAGGGGAACTAGAAGGCATCCGCGAAAGCGTTAGAAGCGCCTTATCGATATTACGAGCAGAAAGTGCGTCTACGAATTCCCACGGCTTTGCCTCATTACTTCGACTCACCATTGATTTGACTTCATGCTCGCTTACCGCATCGTTTCCCCGATGAGCAAGGGCAATCTTACGAAGCTCATTATCGAGACGAACAGTATTCTCTCCTACTAAATCGGTTAAAGCATGAGCGGCAGAATCAGTGATGCGAATTCCGTATCCTTCTGCTAGTGATCGCAGCATCTTAACCAAGTCATAACGCTTGAGAGGGCTACAGTCGATTATTGCTTTTTTGTCAAACTTAGAGATAGCCTTATAAAGACGCGTATTCTTGGCAAGCGAATCAGAAAAGAGCGCGAGGACGGTAGTGCTCGCAGGCGAAGTTAAATACTCAACCAAGGCTTCCATATCAGGCTTCTTGAGCTTTTCGACCCGGTCAACCTGAACCAAGCGTACCTCGCTCGCAAAAGGTAAGGTATTGCAAGCGGAAACGATTTCAGAACCACTTGCCTGCTCACCGGAAAAAACATCATAGTTAAAAGAGAGATCACCGAGGGCCTCAACACGAATCTTGAGTCGCTTAAGTACCGCTTGTTTTTTAAGCTCATCTTCTCCAAGAGCTAGATAAACAGGTAGCAGGCCTTCATTTTGTTTGCTTTGAGTCATACAGGTATTCTATCTCAGAGAACTCAGCTCTAGCCTATCGGCTTCGAATTTGCACACAACATCCCCCTCTTCGTCGCTTCGCACTATTTCGCTGCCAACTGACTCAAGCAAAGCGATTGTTTCCTCGGCAGGATGACCGTATCGATTGTTTTGACCAACACTCACAAGAGAAAGACGCGGACGTAGCACCTCGACAAGCTCTTCGCTTAGCGCATTTTTCGAACCATGATGCCCTACTTTGTAAATATCAATCTTCCCAATACGATCTTTATCAATCATTTCTTCAACTTGCTCATACTCTGCATCTCCACAGAAAAGCATACTCCAGACCGATGAGCTGCCTTCTTCTTCGTTACCAGTATTCTTCCTTGTCATAAGCAAGCTTAAGCTATCAGCATTACCTCCCTCATCTTTAAACTCGTCTGGCCAGACAACTTCAAAATCAAAAGACCCTACCTTCAAAGAATCTCCAACCTCAAGTGCTGTAAGACCTTGCTCCCCCACGAGATCTTTTGCATTTGAGACAAGTTGCCCACAGGAGGCACAATCGCAGGCAAGGACGTCTGCAGCAACGCAGACACTGTCCACATCCACAAGTGAACGCAATGCAGGAAGAGATCCGCAGTGATCGTCATCTGCATGAGATATGAGCAGCGCATCGAGATGCGCGACTCCGTGCCTCCCTAAGCCCTGCAATAAGGCAGAATCCTTATTTCCGGTATCTATGAGCACCGTTGCGCCCTGGCTACGTATAAGAAACGAATCCCCCTGTCCTACGTCGAGCATAATCACCTCATCCGAATAACAAAGCGGGGCTACCACAAGAAAGACGATGAGAGCTCCACTTGATCCAATACTGACAAGCGCGAGTTTGACACCAGCTGGCTTTGGCCAAAAGCACCACAGAAGCGTAAGGAGAGTAAAGCTCACACTCAAAGCTATCAGGAAATCACATTGAGCAGGAATTGCTACATAGGGAATTTCTGCAATAAGCGCAATGAGCTGACAGAACAAACCAGAAGCCTCAGTAAGTAACTCAAGTGGTAAGGCGGCAAACGTGGGCATAACAACAGAGAAAGCAGTGATGAACAATCCTCCGACACACAGCACCGTAAAACAAGGGGCTGCAATAACGTTCATGAGAGGAGAGATGATTGAAATTTGAGAAAAGAGTGCCGCAACCACGGGGCTCACAAGTACACTCGCTGATAACGTTAGCGATACGCTATCGACAATCGAGGAAGGAAGTCGAGGAATAAAGTAATGTATCCAATGAGTAAAAAGGCTTGCCAGCACAATAATCCCCAACGTTGCTAGCGAGGATAAAAGAAATGAAATAGAAATTGCAGTCTGTGGATTAAGGACAATGAGCACAATAATGCACACGCCGAGTCCATTTAAAGAAGAGGATCTACGTCTACCATAAAATGACAGCAATGATACCGTTGTCATACATGCCGCACGAATAGCAGAAATGGGCATTGCCGTTAATACGAGATAGCCGACAATGAACACTAGCTGACAGGCTATCATTGCTCTTCTAGGGACCCGTAAAAGACTTAAAAGCGCCTGAAGAGATGCACTCACAATTACTAAATGAGCTCCTGAAACTGCAACGAGGTGAGCGAGCCCTACAGCGCGGATGTCTTGATAGAATCCTCCCTCATCGAGCATCGATCTTTCACCAAACAAAATTGCCCGTAAAAGATTTTTGCCAACACCTTCCTCAGAATCCAGCCCACTCAATGCCTTCTCCCTAAAAGAAACGAGTAAAGCAAAACCATCACTGCGCTCGCATAATTCGAAGGAATAAATATCGGCTACAGCAATAATCCCTTTAGACCATAGGTACTGTGCCGACGATTCACTTGGTACTGAGATACGTGTTGATGCACTAATGATTTGTCCGTAATGTAGCGAGGGAGCATCTGCTTTCATACGTAAGCTCACACTGACCTCCTCACCGGTTTCGAGAATGGTTTTTGCAGTGTAAGTAGATCCGAAATCACTTTTGCGTTCGTCTTCGACAATTTCAAAGAAGAGTTTTCCGCTGGGTTTACTTTCGCTGATAAGGTTTTGTTTGTCATGCGCGACACAAGCATATGCTTGACCACAGACTAATCCTACGCATAGACCAAGCATAATAACGAGAATAATCTGCTTATTAGTCTTTCTCACACGAAGAAGAAGTATTGCAAGAATGCTTATTACGAGAAGCAAAACCCCAAAGAACAGGCCCATCGCGAGATTGGAAAGATTAAGGTTTTGCACAAGAATAAAAGCGGCACCAGCCCAAAGACCAAGAGAGCAGAAAAAGATGAGGGTTGGGGATATTCTGACAGGAAATGCGTGTTCGCGATTCATGACTAAATACAGATACTATCAGCTATTTGCGCGTACTTTTTTTCGCCAATACCCGATACGCGCATCAAATCTTCAGTTGATGCAAAAGGGCCATTGCTTTCTCTGTCTTGGATAATTCTCGCAGCAGTGGCCTCCCCAATCCCAGACAAGGTAGTCAGATCAGCAAGAGACGCCGTATTAATGTTTACCTTCTGATTTGCCTGCGAGACCGCCCCACTGCCTGCAGCACCCGCTCCTGTTGACCCTGTGGCCACCTCTTCTAAGGTAGGGACTAATATCTGCTCTCCATCATGAATCGTTCGTGCTAGATTTATCGCATCTCTAGCGGCGGTCTCCTGAAATCCGCCCGCTAAATCAATTGCAAGCTGGACGCGAGAACCTTCTTCTAGTTCATATACTCCTGGATTTAGAACAGCTCCCCCAACGTGTACGACAAATAATGCTTTCTCACTGTGAGTAGTTTGCTCTGAATCTGAGTTTGAATCATTGTCTTGATTTGTTACTGCTTCTTTTTCTGCCTCAATACTAAAACTGTCTCCACTAAAGGTGTTCCATAGGCCATGTAAGACCAAGAATATGGCGCACAGCATCAAAGCACAAATACCAATTAGTATCGGCGGTTTTACTTCACTTATATGTGTCTTTGCCTGCCACGTTTGAGCGCTTTGCTGAAAAGACATGCTTGATTCACCCGCTTAATCTTTAAAAACCATCGCTTTTAAAACAGGGTAAAACAGCATTGCTACACAGAAGATACGCGCTTGCTACACCTGCGCTGCAAAAACGCTACACCGCAGATGAACCTACAGGATTAATTCTTTGGTTCAATTTTCCGGATACTGTATACAGGATAAATTTTTACGCTTTTTGCTTCTTAGCCTTATACGCTGGACTCTTATAATCGAGAATTTCTACTTCAGAGAGGATTTGAGGAATCCAACTATCGTAATCAAGACCTTCTTCTGCCTTTAAAACTACATCGAGCTTCGCGTGTGTTTCAGGGTTGCGTGGCATAAAAAGCGTGCAGCAATCTGGTGCGTCTTGTGATGAAATAGAAAAGGTACCAAGCTGTTCAGCCTCGTTGATAATCTCAATTTTATCGGTACCAATCAAAGGACGGAATACCGGCATTGCTACTGCTTCGTCAGTTACGTAAATATTATCGAGGGTTTGTGAGGCGACTTGGCCAAGACTTTCCCCTGTCACAAGCGCTTTAGCGCGTACCTGCTTCGATAAAGCCTGCGCTACTTTCATCATGAGACGACGATAGATAATCACTCGTAGCTCCGGTGGTACCACACTCGCAATAATGCGCTGATAGTCTCCAAAAGGAACCACAAACACACGCGCAATACAACCACGCTTCTCAAGTTCGTGCGCAATATCATCGACCAAATACTCACTCGTAGAAGCCGTTTGAGGCCTTCCAGAAAAATGGACCCCAAAACAAATCGCCCCACGTTTCGCCATACGCCAAAGTGCCACCGGAGAATCGATTCCTGACGAAAGCAAACACATAACCGAACCAGAGCTTCCCACAGGAAGTCCTCCGACGCCCGGGGTTGAACGAGCATAGACGTACACCGAGTTTTGCACAACCTCAACAGCAACCGTAAGGTCTGGGTCTTTCATCTTTACCGTCTTGTCAGGATACTTTTCACACAGATGTGCGCCAACCAATTGGTTGAGCTGCATCGAGTCTATCGGGAAATCAGTGTGATTGCGTCGAGCCTTAACCTTGAAGCTTTCGAAATCACCGGAATCCTGCACGGCAAATTCAGCCAATTGATACATCTGCTCCAGCTCACGCTCGCAGGTATAGCCTGAGGAAACGCGAGCTACCCCAGGTAGACTACGTATGTGATCAGCAATAGTACACACTTCGGAATAATCAATATCTTCGCGATATTTAATACAAATGCGTCCTGATATACGCCGAATAGAAGCAATGCTCTCTTTAGGCAAAAGAAACTCCAGATTTCTCTGGAGTCGTTTTTCGAAAACAGACCTATTATGACCCTTAAGGCCTATCTCGTGATAGTGAACGAGAGTGATTCGCTGAAACACGATTAATGCTGTTTAAAATCGATTGATTGTGGATCGAAAGAAACCTCACCGCGCGAGATTTCTCCAAAAGCAAGACTTAAGGGCTTTTTATCTGCCGCACGTGCAATCTCTACCGCTGTCTGAAGCTGAATAGCTCGATCGCGTTGACCACGCATCATATCGTTAATGTCGTGTGCGCGTTTTGCCGCAAGCGCGCACAAAAGAAATCTATCGTTATCAGTTTCATCGAGCAAATCATCGATTCTTGGTTCAATAATACTCATCTACCAGATACCTCATTCTTGTTCTGCATTCTCGTCGATGTAAGCAATGAGGGCTTGTGCCGCTTCATCCAAATCATCGTTTACCAGCCGTATATCATACTTCATTTTCTGCGAAAGCTCCAGCTTTGCAGTCTCAAGCCGCTTTTCAATTGCCTCGTCTGTATCTGTAGCCCGCTGCACGAGTCGCTCGCGCAATATCTCAAGTGAAGGTGGCTCAATAAAAACTAGATGCGCATCAGGCATTTTGCCTTGAACTTCAAAAGCCCCTTGAACATCAATTTCTAGAATTACTTGTTTTCCAAGAGCAATCTGTTCTTCAATTTGAGCACGAGGAGTTCCGTAACGAGCGTTGTGAACGTGTGCCCACTCTAAAAAGCCATCTTGCGAAATAAGTGAATCAAATTCTTCATCGCTTACAAAGTTGTACTCGACGCCATGTACTTCGGTGCCTCGAGGCTTTCGCGTAGTCGTAGAAATAGATACCCAGACATCTTCGACCTCACTACGCAAACGAGCCACCAGTGTGCCTTTACCAGCACCTGATGGCCCAGAGATGACAAATAAATTGCCGTTGCGCATGAATTAGCCCAAGCGCTCCAATAAAGCAGCTTGCTGACGAGCGCCGAGTCCACGAAGACGACGGCTTTCCGCAATTTGAAGCTCTTTCATAATCTTCTCAGCTTTAGCTTTGCCGTAGCCAGGAAGAGTCTCAATAAGAGTAGAGACTTTCATACGACCAACAACTGGATCGTCTTTCATGCCCAGAACTTTTTCCAGGGTGAGTTTGCCGCTTTTAAGATCTTCACGTACCTGTGCTCTTTGTACACGAGCAGCTTTTGCTTTCTCAAGTGCTGCCTGACGCTCTTCTGGTGTTAGCTGAGGGATAGCCATAGTTTTCTCTCCTTCTTTTCCAAAGCAATTTCGAGATAGTATCACGCAATTAGTCTTTGTGTATACATAATTCTTGGACAAACTTCATTTTTCCTTGTAGGACTACTATTTCAAATCAAAGCTCGTAGGGATAGTGTTTCTTGTGGTCTCTACAGAATAACTCCATTTACTGACGCTTTTATTTTTTTATATGTCGCGACCCGGGTGAATACAACTCCACGCCATCTTTGCATAAAGCACACTCTTCAGCCTCCCACGAAGGCGTTGGAAGCTGAATTAAGGGATAGTAAGGGTCATCAAATTTCCTATCGCCTCCGCGATCTATCATGGAGACAACTCCAACAATAACTCCACCGTTTTCTTCGATTAAATCGATGAGGTCTTGCACTGATCCACCTGTCGTAACAACGTCTTCACAGATAAGAACTTTCTCGCCCTCACCTACCTCAAAACTACGTCTGAGCTGCATACTTCCATCTACACGCTCAGACCAAATGAAGCGTTTTTCGAGGGCAGCAGCAACTGCATAACCAAAAACAATTCCCCCTACAGCTGGCGCAGCAACAAGGTCAATTTCCATCTCTTGAGGAAGAGCTTTTACCGCTTCTTCAGCGAGGCGATTATTGATAGTTGGGTATTCTTGAATTCGAGCACACTGAATATAGGTATCCGAATGTCGTCCACTTGTTAGCTTAAAATGGCCACGACGAACAGCACCAGTTTGTTCGAGCACTTCTAGAATCTCTTGACGTTCCACATCTACCTCTTTCACGTAATTAGGTTTTGTTGTACATAAATCATATCTTACAGGCCGTAAAAAACCATCAATTCTGATTTAGCATTCATTTTTAATTTCTTTGACAATCTCATCAAAAGCAGCAACGCGATTAGCGGCTTGCGTTATCGGCCTACCGATCACGATATGGCTCGCTCCATCCGAAAGCGCTTGTGCAGGAGTTGCAACTCGACTTTGATCACCTTTTTCCGAACCTATAGGACGGACTCCAGGAGTAACGATGTAGGCTTCTGCACCTAAAAGCTCACGAAGCATAGATGCTTCCTGAGGAGAAGCTACCACCCCAGAAATTTTCGCTTCTTGTGCATTATGCGCCAACAAACGTACCTGATCTGCCATGGAGTTGTTGACCCCAATCTGCGCCAAAGTGGCATCATCCATACTAGTTAGCACAGTGATTCCCAAGGTTGCAGGAACTTCGAACCCAGCCTCATGGGCGGCGCGTATAGCACCTTTTTGTGCGGCTTCCATCATGGCAAGACCACCCGAAGTATGCATGGTTAACATGTCTACACCATGCGACGTTGCAGAAGCTGCAGCACCCTCAACCTGATGAGGAATATCGTAAAACTTCAAATCGAGAAAGACTTTAAATCCTGCCTCCTTGAGTGCTTTGATTACCGAAGGACCGCTTTCATAAAAAAGGGTCATGCCAACCTTCATCCAACGAGCTTTTCCTTTGAGCGAAAGAGCTATCTCAAGAGCTTCATCGGCCGCACAGTCAAGAGCAACTATTATCCTATCTTCGACCTCAAGCGAATCAAATGCGTTTAACATATGAGGCCTCCTACAATCTCATTAATATCCCTAACACCTTGTCGCTGAGCATACTCTTCAATACCCTCAATAACCTTTATCGTCGCACGTGGGTCTATGAAATTTGCCGTTCCAACCGCAACCGCCTGTGCACCAGCTAGCATGAACTCGATTGCATCTTCGGCACACGCAATTCCCCCCATTCCGACAAGAGGGATGTTTACTGCCCGATATGTCTCATACACCATTCGTAAGGCAATAGGCTTAACAGCTGGCCCCGAAAGCCCTCCTACAACACGCGCGAGCTCAGGACGTCTTGTTTCTGCGTTAATCGCCATAGCCAAGACGGTATTAATAAGAGACAAACCATCGGCGCCCGCCGCCTCAGCAGCACGAGCGATTTCGGTAACATCTGTCACGTTAGGCGTTAGCTTTACAATCATCGGTCGTTTAGTTTTAGCGCGACAGGTAGCTACAATTTTCGTTACGCTATCTATGCTGCAACCAAACACCATGCCGCCAGAATCAACATTTGGACAAGATATATTAATCTCGAAGGCACTTACTGCCTCTTGTTCATCAAGAATTTCGAGGAGTTGTGCGTATTCATCAAAGCTATGCCCAGAGATATTTACAATAACTGGAACATTTTGTACCGCTAGCCAGCTTAAATCGTTCTCTATAAAGGCTTCGACGCCCGGATTTTGTAAGCCTATGGAGTTAAGCATTCCTGATGCGGTCTCGGCTATGCGGGGACTTGCGTTGCCCTTCCAAGGATGCAGTGAAACTCCTTTAGTGGTAAGTGCCCCCAAAGAACTCAAGTCAACAAAGTCAGCATATTCTTTTCCAGAAGCAAAGGTTCCCGAAGCCGTAGTTACGGGGTTTTTCATTGAAAGTGAGCCGATAGCAACCTGTGTATTAACACTCATCAAACATCACCTTCTTCGCATCAAAGACAGGACCGTCAAAACACGCACGCTTCATCCCCTCGCTTGTTTGAACCACACACGACAAGCAGGCACCAACACCGCAAGCCATACGACGCTCTAGAGATATTTCACAAGGTATAGAAGCTTCATTGAGCATTGATACTACGCGCTCTATCATGGGCTCCGGACCACACACTGCTGCGTAGTCATAGCTGTTAGTCGCAAGCGCTTCTTTAACCAAGTCGGTATTAAAGCCGGCGTGTCCAAAGCTTCCGTCATCGGTTGCACAACGCAAACCCTCGAGGGAAAGACCATTCTCGTCGAAGAGAGAGGTATATCGTTCGTGACAGACTAGCGACGATTTTGAACGTGCACCCATCACCACATCTATCGTAACGCCTTGGGAAGCTAGCTTGTTTGAGAGCATGTACAAGGGCGCAGCTCCTACCCCACCAGCAACCATAAGAGCCCTTGTTGCCGACTCGAGCGGATTCCATCCTGTTCCCAAAGGGCCAATCAGCTCGAGCTTGTCTTGCATCTTGAGCTCTTGCATCTTTTTTGTACCAAAGCCAACACCCTGATACAGAATTTCGATGAGACCTATTTCTGGAACTGCGGAGTAAACCGAAAAAGGTCTGCGAAGAATATGTGCTTCCATCCCAGGAATAATCGCATGCACGAATTGCCCTGGGCGCACAAGAGATGCGATCTTGGGCGCACCTATTTCCATCACGAATAAATCTGGGCCAATCTGCTCATTTACATAGATTAAGCCCGTTTCTTCAATGCGCTCACTCATAAGCATGTTCCTTTGCCTGTAATTCGCCAAGCTCTTGAAGCGTTTGCACTTTAAGTCCCTGCTCGCTGGCAACCTCCATACCCGCTATAAGCGCCTGAGCTCCTGCCAAGGTTGTAACATGCGAAATACCATGACGGACTGCAAGAGATCTTAAATAGTAACCATCATCACGTGCCAGATTTCCGAAAGGAGTATTAATCATCAAAGACACCGAGCCATCCATAATTTCATCAGCGATATTAGGCGAATCCTCGTGTACCTTCTTTGCTATTTCAACCGGGATGTTAGCCGCCATAAGCGTTTGTGCCGTACCCTCTGTTGCAGTAATCGTAAAGCCCATACGCACGATATCTTTTGCGATAGGAACAATAGCGCGCTTGTCACGATCACATACCGAAATGAATACCTTTCCTTGTTCAGGAAGAGAGTACGAAACCGCAAGTTGGGTTTTTGCATAAGCTGCTGGGAAGTTACGAGCAATTCCCATAACCTCGCCTGTTGATTTCATCTCAGGGCCTAAGACAACATCGGTTCCAGGGAAGCGTCCGAAGGGCATAACAGCTTCTTTCACGCAATAAAAGCTTAGCCTGCGCTCATCATCGGGAAGATCAAGATTCGCTATTTTTTCTCCCGCCATTATGCGTGCAGCACACTTAGCGAGAGGAATGCCTATAGCTTTCGACACAAAAGGAACCGTACGACTTGCACGTGGATTTGCCTCGATAACATAGATGACGGAATCCTTGATAGCGAACTGAATATTAATGAGACCAACCACACCAAGACGTAACGCTAAGCGTCTGGTTATGGCACGCAGCTGTGAAACAACCGCTTCAGACAAAGAAAACGGAGGGATACAGCAAGCCGAATCACCTGAGTGAATACCTGCCATCTCAATGTGTTCAAGCACGCCACCTACATATGCTTCGCTCCCATCACAGAGAGCATCGACGTCTACCTCAACTGCGCCTTCAAGAAATCTATCGAGGTATACAGGATGATCAGGAGAAATCTTTGCCGCTTCTCCCATGAATTTTTGAAGCTGTTCAACGTCATACACAATTGCCATACCACGCCCACCAAGCACATAGCTCGGACGAACCAAGAGAGGGAAGCCAATCGCACTCGCCACATCGCGTGCTTCTTCAAAACTATTAGCCATTCCAGCCTGGGGATAGGTAATGCTCAGCTCATCAAGAATTGCCGAAAAGCGATCGCGGTCTTCAGCTAAATCGATTGCCTCGGGCTTCGTTCCCATTATATTGACGCCAGCCTCTTCAAGCGCACGCGCAAGCTTCAAAGGCGTTTGACCACCAAGGGTAACCACCACTCCTTCTGGCTGCTCAACATCAATGATGTCCATTACATCCTCAAAGGTAAGTGGTTCAAAAAACAGCTTATCGGAGGTATCGTAGTCGGTAGAGACTGTTTCCGGGTTGCAGTTAACCATAATTGTTTCAAAGCCCGCATCGTGAAGTGCATAGCTTGCATGGACACAGCAATAATCGAATTCGATTCCCTGTCCGATTCGATTTGGACCTGCACCAAGAATAAGGGCCCGCTTCTTGGTTTTTTGCTGCACCTCACTTTCGCCTTTTTCGTATACCTTGTATTTGTATTCGGTTTCGCTAACGAATTCTGCCGCACAAGTATCAACCGTCTTGAAACAAGGCAGCACACCAAGCTGCTTACGTTTAGCACGCACTGATACTTCGTCGCTTTTGCACAGATAGGCAATTTGCACATCAGAGAGCCCGAACTGCTTTGCAACAAGCATCGTGTCGGCATCTATTTCCTCAAGAGAAAGCTCAGAGATTCCCTTTTCAACTGCAACCATATCTGCGATACAGGTTACAAAGAATGGGTCTATATAACTTGCTTCATATATTTTCTCGACACTCCAGCCTCGTCGAATTGCTTCAGCAATATAGAAGACCCTGTCTTGCGTTGGCAAGCCAACCAGTTCATCGAAACGGCTTTCATCAAACTGATCTTTGCCATCCGCACCAAGTCCAGCGTGTCCATCTTCGAGAGAGCGCATGGCTTTGCCGAAGGCTTCCTCAAAGGTTCGACCAATACTCATCACTTCGCCTACCGCCTTCATGCGCGTTGTGAGAGTGGTATCGGTGCCTTCAAACTTTTCAAAAGCGAAGCGTGGAACCTTTACGACACAGTAGTCAATCGCCGGCTCAAAAGCAGCCGGAGTCGTTTTTGTCATGTCATTGGTTATTTCGTCAAGGGTGTATCCAACAGCTAGTTTTGCCGCCGCCTTTGCAATTGGAAAACCAGTTGCCTTCGAGGCAAGCGCTGAGGATCGAGAAACGCGCGGGTTCATTTCGATTACGATAAGTCGGCCGTTTGTTGGATTAAGCGCAAACTGCACATTTGATCCGCCGGTTTCAACGCCAACCTTTTCGAGAATTGCCAGACTCGCAACGCGAAGACGTTGGTATTCGACATCCGAGAGCGTCTGCGCAGGTGCAACCGTTATGGAATCACCCGTATGAACGCCCATAGCATCAAAATTCTCGATTGAGCATATGATGATGCCATTGCCGGCCTTATCGCGCATGACCTCCATCTCAAGCTCTTTCCAGCCTAATACGCTTTCTTCAACCAAGACCTCGTTAGCAGGTGAGAGCTCAAGTCCTTGAGCAACAATTTCGCGAAGTTCTTCAAGGTTATTCGCAATACCTCCACCGGCTCCACCGAGGGTAAAAGACGGACGCAGCACAAGCGGATACCCAAGATCCTCAGCTAGTTTTTCAGCATCGTCGACGCAATACGCATAGCCACTACGCGCTGTCTCGAGTCCAATTTCTGCCATGCACTCGTTGAAAAGTTTACGATCCTCGCCTCGTTCAATCGCCTGTAAATCACAGCCAATCATTTCTACGTCATACTTATCAAGAACACCGGATTTAGCCAGAGCGACAGCAGTGTTTAAGCCAGTCTGACCACCCAGAGTTGGCAGAAGAGCATCGGGGCGCTCACGCTCAATAATTTTTTCAACAAATTCTGGTGTAATAGGTTCTACGTAAGTTCGATCAACAAGCTCTGGATCGGTCATGATGGTCGCTGGATTTGAGTTCACCAGGATAACCTTATAACCATCCTCTTTTAAAACTTTACATGCTTGTACACCGGAATAATCAAACTCGCAAGCCTGACCAATCACAATAGGACCTGATCCGATAATGAGAATGCTTTGTATATCATCACGTCTAGGCATCTTATGCATCTCCCTTCTCGGAACTAAACTTCCAACCTGCAAGGCGATCTTTCGCTATATCGATATTCAAATACTCATCGTTGCCATCCATGAGCTGAGTAAAGGCCTCAAATAAGTAATGTGCATCTGTTGAGCCCGGGCTCGCTTCAGGGTGATATTGAACCGAAAAAGCCGGTAAGTCGAGAAAAGCCATACCTTCTGCAGTTCCATCATTGAGATTAATGTGGGTCAGACGAATACGTCCGTAGTGCTCGGTTTGCACAACTGGCGAGATTCCTCGTTCCGACCAGAAGCGAAGATCTTCAGGATGCGCGTCAAATCCACCTGAGAGCTCAGGAATAAGCGAGCCCAAACTTGAAAACACCAAACCAAAGCCATGATTCTGAGCGGTAATTTCTACGCGTTTCGTGAGGAGATTCATAACTGGCTGATTGCCGCCTCGATGGCCAAATTTAAGTTTTTCAATCTCTGCATCTATTGCCTTACAAATCATTTGATGACCAAGACAAATGCCAAACACAGGAATTTTTCCAAGAAGCTCTTTAACTTGCGCATAGGTTTCTGAGACAGCAGAAGGATCGCCGGGACCATTACTTAAGAACACGCCATCTGGTTTTTCTGCCAATATCTCCTCCGCAGGAGTATTCCAGGGAACAACCTTGACCTTACAACCAGCACGCATAAGACCTGATAGAATCGAGCGCTTTGCACCGCAATCATAAGCTATCACGTTAAAGCGCGCTTCACCTGGCTGCTCAAGGGCAAACTCCTGCGAGCGCGGAAGCTCATTATATTCGTAGGGTATCTCACAGCTAACAGACGCAACCAAATTCTCTCCCACAATAGTCGGTGAGGAGAGTACTTTTTTGTGTAAAGACTCACAATCGGTATCGAGCGTTGAAATAACGGCACGCTGCGCTCCCTTATCGCGAATGTGTCGTGTGAGTGTTCTTGTATCGATACCTTCGACAGCTACCACATTCTTTTCGCGTAGAAACTCAACGAGACTCGTCTGTGAGCGCCAGTTAGAGGGAGTAGTGCACATCTTGTGTACTACCATTCCTCGTAGCGCTAAATCTTTTGATTGGAGGTCACCAAAATTAACTCCGTAGTTTCCAATCTGGGGATAGGTCATGGTAACAATTTGCCCTGCATACGAAGGGTCCGATATGACTTCGAGGTATCCAATCATCGAGGTATTAAAGCATACCTCACCGAATACTTCTCCCTCCACCCCGCAGGATGTTCCTTCAAATGCCGTACCGTCCTCCAATACAAGCATGGCGGGCTTTCCCGAAGGTGTTGTAGTTTTAGATAGGAGTAATTCGCTTTGTTTACTCAACGACACTTCCTCCTTTCAAAGTTGCGCATCCGGCAACATAGACATCACTTGCTTTTCCTTTTAGTTCATAGCCTACAAAAGGCGAATTTTTAGCTTTAGATTGAAACTCGTTCTCGTCAACAACCCATTCTTGTTCTGGGTCGATAATCGTAATATCGGCAACAGACCCTGCCTTAAGGCTCACTTGCTCAAGTCGTAATATCTTTCGAGGATTGATCGCCATCAACTCAATTAAACGCTCATAGCCGATAACTCCCGTATCAATAAAGTTGGTCAACATGAGAGACAGTGAGGTTTCGAGTCCAGTTAGCCCAAATGCAGCAAGCTCAAACTCGCATTCTTTTTCCCAAGCAGCATGAGGAGCATGATCGGTAACTATGCAATCAATCGTACCGTCTTTCACTCCTTCGATAAGTGCATTAGCATCTTCAGCGGTACGTAAAGGCGGGTTGACCTTAAGATTTGTATCGTATTCATCCGTAATATCCTCTTCTGTTAAGAAGAGGTGATGTGGCGTTACCTCACAGCTCACTTTCAATCCTTCTGCTTTCGCTGCACGAACAAGATCAAGCCCACGAGCCGTTGTAATATGTTGAATATGAAGCGGGCATCCCGTAAGTCGCGACAAGGCAATATCGCGTGAGATTTGAAGCTCTTCTCCCTCAGGAGGCCAACCGAGAAGACCCAGACGGGTAGATACAACGCCTTCGTTTACCTGACCGCCGCCAACCAGATCTTCATCCTGGCAGTGACTCATTACCACCCGATCAAACATGCTCGCATATTCCATAACACGTCTCATCATGCCAGCACCTTGAACACCACGACCGTCATCGGTAAAGGCCACCGCACCATGAGCTACCATATCGCCCATCTCAGAAAGCGTTTCGCCTTTCAAGCCCTGAGAGCATGACCCAGAAACATGAACGCGACACTTCCCCACCTCTTTAGTGCGCTTATTAACGAACTCTACCTGCATTGCATTATCGATAACAGGCTTTGTGTTCGGCATACAGCACACAGCACAAAAGCCACCTTGCGCTGCAGCACGTGTACCACTTGCAATATCTTCCTTTTGCTCAAAGCCTGGCTCACGCAGGTGCACATGTATGTCCACCAAGCCCGGAATAAGTATCTTTCCAGACAAATCACGCTGTTCTGCATTGTCAGAGCTGAGATTTTCTCCGACTTCGACAATCCTGTCTTCATCAATGAGAATATCTGCAATCTTATCTAATCCGCACGCTGGATCTATCAAACGTGCGCCTTTAAGCAGTATCGCCATCTTCACTTCCTCCTAACAATAGATAGAGCGTTGCCATTCGCGTACAAATTCCAGCATATACCTGGTTTAATATCATTGATCTTTCGGGGTTATCAGCCATATAGCCATCAAGTTCAACGCCACGATTTATGGGACCTGGATGACAAATGATTGCCTCAGGCTTCATTAGTTTTTCTCTCTCTTTAGTAAGACCAAAAAGAAGGTTGTACTCTCGCAAACTTGGAAAAGGAGCTCCCTCAAGACGTTCCCGCTGAATGCGCAGCATATACACCACATCAAGCTCTGGTAAAGCCGCATTCAAATCTGATGTTACATGATCAGCGCCGAGCACATCGGGGCGTGGAGGCATCAAGGTTGGAGGTGCGATAACAGTTACCTCACAACCCATAATCTTAAGTGCTGGAATAAGCGATCCGCATACGCGAGAGTGTCCGATATCGCCCACGATTCCCACGTGCAATCCTTCAAGGTGTCCGAACTTTTCCCAAATCGAGTACAAATCAAGCAAAGCCTGCGTTGGATGCTGATGCTTTCCGTCTCCCGCATCGATGACGCCGGCATCAGTATGCTTTTTTATAAGGTTAGGAACTCCGGCGTGTTTGTCGCGAACGACAACCAAATCTATTTTATACGAGGCTAAAGTTTCTATCGTATCTACTAAAGACTCGCCCTTAACAACGGACGTTGACGAGCCACCAAAATTTAAACTATCGCAAGATAAGCGCTTTTCAGCTAGCTCAAATGAAGAGCGCGTTCGCGTTGAGGGCTCATTAAACATATTTACAACGGTAAAGCCTTTAAGCGTAGGAAGCTTCTTCATCTTGCGCTCGTTTACTTCTTTGAAAAACACTGCAGTCTCGAGAATCTTCATTATGTCATCAGCTGTATACTCAGCGATATCGATAAGGTGTTTATGATTAAAAGCCATACTTACTCGCCCCCTAGAGGCGCTGCCCCAATATGAGCATTGGTCGAAGCATCAAGGATTTCAACATTTGAATAACCATCAACCTCTTCTAGGTGAAGGCGTACGCTCTCCCCCTTTGCCGAAGGGACGTTCTTGCCCACATAATCAGCTCTAATAGGAAGCTCACGATGGCCACGATCGACTAAAACCGCTAACTGCACCGAAGCTGAGCGCCCTAAATCAGTGAGTGCATCAAGAGCAGCGCGTATGGTTCGTCCGGTATAGAGCACATCATCTACCAGCACGATTGTTTTACCATCTATATCAAAAGAGATATCGGTTCCGTGTAACTCAGGAGATAAATGAGTGAGAATATCATCTCGATAAAAGCTTATGTTTAAGCTTCCCAAAGGAACCTTTGTGCCCTCGATAGACTCAATTTTCTCACACAGCTTCCGTGCAAGGATGTCGCCACGTGTGACGATTCCCACCAATGCAAGATTTTTAGTTCCGTGGTTTGCTTCGAGGATTTGGTGAGCAATACGAGTGAGCGATCGCTCGATTTCTGATGCGTCCATAACGATGGACTTAATATTGCGCTCGTCTTTCATACACACTCCCTTCACTTGTTGAAGTGCGCACAGAAAACCCGATGGCATCATTGGTTCTTTGCTGAATCAGGGCAAAAAAATAACCTCTGCTTCAGACAAAGGCCACAGTCATACACCTAGTATACTCTTTAGATGCTACAAGCCTTGTCGGTCTCTCTGTACCGCTTTTAAAGGACTTCGTTGAGTATAGAACTTCTTGTACGGAAGAGAAAGAAGTTTTACGACAAGATCTTAAACTCCACAATTGCTAAATACTACGGAGTGGGTTGCTCTTCTTCTAGCTCGGATTGATGAAGAGCTTTTGCTTTCTTTGCCTGAGCTGCCTTTTCAGCCTTGATTGCTTCGTAGGTACGAGCTGCCTCGACCTCGTGCGAATCCTCGCCATCTATAGCATTTTCTTGCTCCAGCATTTTTTCATAACCAATGATGAGCTCTGGTAATTCCTCAAGCCTTATGCGTGCTTCTTCAACAACTGAGAGTTTGTTTCCGTGAGCAACAACAAACTCCAAGTACTCTTTTTCAGATATCGGATTACCCATATGCCGATAACATTCTGCAATCTTTCTTGCAGCCATAACCCTCGTACGACGATACACACGCTCGTTTTTGTAGATAGTGGAATAGAGACTGATAATCTCTTCGTAATCATTGAAATTCTCGGCAATATCTATCTTGCGTTCTTGATCGATATAGCTTTTCGCATCTTCGTAATCTGCCCCGCTTGCCCCATCCGCCAAAATACCTTCAGCTTCAGTTAAACATTGAAGCGCAAATTCTGTTCCGTAGAGCAATTTAATAGGTGCATGCATATTCAAGCAAATATGAGCAGCCTCAACGGGCTTTCTGGCGTGTTGGGCACTCTCGCGCATAGCATCGACAATCTTACGGGCTTCTTCTCGCTCACCAATATCAATATAAGCCAAGCTATATGCGCACAAATATAAAGAACCCCATTCATTGAATGGAGTTTTAATTCGACTCGCTATGGCAGCTCCCTCGCTAAGGAACAAGCGAGCATCGCAATCGTTGTAGAACAATTTCATTTTGCGCTTAAACTCGGCCCCGGCAGCCTTATTCATAATGCGTGAGGTGGCAAGTGAGGCAGCGACACCAATACCAACTGCTGCAAGCCACGTCCAAAGATTAGCAAAACCGGAAGGACCCATAGTGAAGTACACGAAGCCAAAATACCCGACTATCGGTATCAAAACAGCGACATAATAAATGAGAAAGTATTTTCGAACATATTGCAGCATATCGTTCCTTTGTTCCGTGGCATTATTATCACACAGCAATTCACGAAACAAGAACCCTACATAAGTTTCCTTTTTGATACACGCTGAACTCCCACAATCTATGTACTCACGATAGTTACTTAGCGACCACATTGACGTAAAGGGAGGCCGATATTATCGACCTCCAAATCAATTCAATATGTCTCTACATATTAGAAGCTTGATCTGTCTACCGTTTTCCCACCAACGTTTCCGCCGCCTTCCGTTGATAAACTTATCGTATAAATCTTGTTATCATCGAGATGAGTGACTTCGTTGCTGCCATCAAAAACGAACATATAGTAATCACCATCGGATCCAAACATATCGGTTTCTCCAAACCATAGTTCTCCCGAGGCACTCTTGAACGTGTAATCACCCGCAGGAACATGAATTGTTGTTGACGAATTGGGATGAATAAACACCGATGACACATGAGCATCACCGCTATATATTTTTATGTAGCGCGCATAAGGTATGGCACCAGCTTCAAAAACAATGTCGGTTGATGAAGAAACGAAGCCCTCATTGTGATAAAGCTCTCCAGTTTCTGGTGCAGCGAGAATGCAGCTAGCTGCTCGCGCTTCAGCATCTTCATACGCTCCCAGACCCTTAAACAATCTGTAAGCTGCATAGTTACTACCCTCTGCTTGACGCAGCTCGCCTCTGCCGTAGTCGTTTGAATCGCCCCGGGTTTACCGGAGACTCGATTCCTTGAGTCCTATGCTACCTGCATGAACTCCTTTTCCCAATATTTCGCCTCTAATTCAGCTGGCGGAATATATCCTATAGTACCAAACAACCTTTCCTTGTTATACCAGTCAACCCACTCAAGAGTAGAGTATTCAACATCATCAAAGCCTTTCCATGGTCCCATGTGACGAATAACCTCTGCCTTATAAAGTCCGTTGATTGTCTCGGCTAAGGCGTTATCGTAGGCATCACCTACAGAGCCAACGGAAGCTGCTATGCCTGCTTCTTCAAGGCGCTCACTGTAGGCAATAGAAAGGTATTGCACACCAGCGTCATTGTGATGGATAAGCTCTCCATCAGGATTTCTTTGCCATAGTGCCATCTCAAGTGCGTTAAGCACAAGGGCGGTATTCATGCGTCGAGACACGTTCCATCCAACAATCCGACGGGCAAAAGCATCGATGATGAAGGCAACATAAACAAAGCCTGACCAGGTGGCAACATAGGTGAAATCTGCTACCCAAAGACGATTGGGGGCAGCTACCGCGAAATCACGATCTACTAAGTCCTTTGGTCTTACAGCATTTTTATTCGAATTGGTGGTCACTTTGAAAGCACCTCGTCTGATACCTTGGATTCCCAACTGCTTCATCAGACGCTCAATAGTGCAGCGGGCAACATCAAAGCCTTCGCGCAATAGCTGCTTCCAGACCTTGTCAGCACCATAGCGGCACTTGCTTTCCTCCCATACGCGATATATATCAGGCTTCAGCTCCTGGTCACGAAGTTCTCTTTTGCTTGGGATTTTGCTCTTGTGAGCATAATAGGTCGATGGAGCGATCGGCAGCATGGCACAAATCGGCTCGACTCCTAGTTCATCGCGGTTCTCGTCGATGAAGTCGACCATCACTTCTGTTGGCGGTCGAGCTCCGCCCCGAAGAAAGCCGCAGCTCGCTTCAAAATTTCATTGGAACGCTTCAGTTCCTTGTTTTCTCGTTCGAGTTGCTTCATGCGCTCAGCTGCACTCATGCCGCTTGCAAGGGGCTCACCAGCATTCTCAGCTGTTCTAACCCACTTCCTTAAGGTCTCAGGTGTCATACCGAGCTTTTCTGCAATCGAAATGATACAAGCCCACTGCGAAGGATACTCGCTTTGGTGCTCATCGACCATCCGAACCGCTTTGTCGCGGATTTCTTTGGGGTAACGCTTTGATTTGTTGTTTTTGTTTTCCATAATGGCTCCATCTTCTCAAACTTGGAGCCTCCGGTAAAGTCGGGGCGATTCACGTTGCTCTTCTGCCACTCGATTACTTCCTTCGCAGACTTAACCGCACTAATAGCTTGAAAAGAATTGGAAACCGTTTCGGCCTCATCGTATTTTCCTTCACCGCTAAGCTTTTTGGCCTCTTCAAAGGCAAGCCATCCGTCACACTCTTTTACGTATACATCAGCATCCATAAAGGTATCGAGCTCTGCAAAAACTTTTTGAGCCTCTTGATAATCTTTGTTTTCTAGTAAGTCTTCACCATAAGTGAATTGGTGGGCTTTGCTGCAAAATTCAGCTAGAGCTTCTGAGTCTTCATAATCACGTAGAGCGCTGAATTTTTCTTGAGCTTGATCATAGACCCCTTGGTTCATAAGTTCGGTATCTTCTGCATAGGTATTTGAATTCATTGCCTCTACGATTGCATTAATCCCGAAAAAGCCTCCGATTCCAACAACCAGCACAATTGCGGCAGCAATAAGAGCTGTCTTCTTTTTCTTGGTTGAACTCTTTTGTTCGGGCGCACGTTGTTCGTACGTGTCGTAATTTGATTGATCTTGACTAGAAGATATGACCGATAACAAATCGGTCAGAGCCTCCCCTATGTAGATCGTGGGTTAGGCGATAATTAGTTTGTCATTACACGAACCGGTAAGTCGCTTACCACATACATTTCAGGGAGGCTCCATGCGTTATTCTACCAGTATCGGCATCGATACCCACGCAAAGAAGAATCAAGTTTGTGCTCTGGTCACAGAAACAGGAGAGATCCACACCGCAAAGTTATCAGAAGATCCCAAAGAACTTGTTACTTGTGGCATGACCCCCTGAATCTGATCCAACCCCAGTGTTAGGAAATAGATAGAATTCGACACTGAAGGGAAAGGACCAGACAATGAAAAAGACACGCTACACCACAGAGCAGATCATCATGAACCT
>JBMNSJ010000035.1:0-22190 GCA_050945135.1 Raoultibacter sp. | reverse complement strand
GCAATGGATACGCTACTATAACTACGAACGACCCCATAGCTCGCTTGGCTACAGACCTCCTGCAATCCAAGCGATCGCAGCTTAGAAACTAACATTTTGGTTGGTACAGAAAATGGGGGCAGGCCAATCCCTAATCCAAGAATAAAAGCTACGAGAGTGCCAAGAAATCGTTTCATGTAAAAATCCTTCCCCTAAGGCTTGGAGCAGTAATGAGCTCCGGTAAAGCTTTTCTGTATACCCTATTCCGTGCGTGTGGTTGTTTCCGGATTGATAGTCATGCTTTGAAAGCGTTCTGCCATATAGTCATTGTCAAAGTGTTCTGCAAAGAAAAGCTCAACAGGGGCTTCGGGACTGTTTCCTGCCGAACGCTGGTACCAAAAATCAAGAGACATGAGCGTCATGGCACCATCAAGAATCATAAGCGCTGCACAAATGGTGGTAAGGGTATAGCGTAGATTCCAGGGTATACGATTAACAAGCTTGAGCGTTAGCGGTAGCAGGAGTTTAATCCAGGCAACACCCAAAATACCCCAGGCAATCATGTAAAAGCCGTTAGTGCGACCATCGATTGAGAGCCAAGTGCCCGTGTAGTCCCAGGCAGTGATGCCGAAGGCGAATTCCATGAACCAGCTAACGAGATACTCAAAGCTGCCACCAATAAGCGCGCTTACAAAGAAGACCAAGATAATTGATTTGTTGTGAAAGCGATTGAGGGCAAGCGTCATTAACAGAGCGCCAAAGCCATATATAGGCGAAAATGGTCCAAAGAGAAGTCCTGCGCGATCTTGGTAATGTCCAAGAACGATGAAGTGATAAATCACCTCAATGATTAGTCCAAGAACACAACAGATGACAAATATCCAGAACAGGTTGAAGAAGTTCAGGCTGATATAACCTTTGCCCGAAAGATCGCGTCCCGCTTGATCACCCAATTCAGCGGTGCTTCGATCTTCCATCTTGCGAAGTTTTCTTTGGAGTTCGCGTTCTTCAGAAAGGGAAGGGTCGATGTAACTGGTAAGAGCAATGAGGATTACAAGGACTGCGACATAGAAAATATCATTGATGCCTAAGCCAAAAAGCATGATGTCGCACAAAAGCCCTGCGATAGTAAGAACTATCAGGACCTCAGCAGTGTGTGCAGCGTGACGTCGCTTATTACGAAGTAGCCTGATTCCTAATACAATAAAGAGAACCACTGCAGCAATCAAAACTGCAAGCATTACGTAAAAGATTACTGTTGCAGTTGTGGACTCGAGGGTGTATTCACCGCGGGCAAGTATTTCAACCAATGCGAGGCATACAAGAACGGTTGGTACAAGAACTATCAGTCCACCAGCGAGGCAAAAGAATCCGAAGACCTTAAGACCTACAGGTGTCTTTTTGAACGACTGAGATTCGTTAAAGCTTGTTGAGTTGTTATGTGAATTTGGCATGCGCCTATAGTAGCATGAGCGCTTTGCTCAAGGCCTGTTGTTACTTAAATGTCGTTTCGAAGAGTAAAAGAATCGGGTAGGGCTTACTTACTTACTCTTCGTTTTTTGCGAGAAACTTCAAGATGTGCGTGCAAGCACACACGATGTCTCCGTGCTGATTGAATATCTCGACATGTCCGTAGCTTTTTGATTGCTCTTCATCAACCGCGGTTACCGTATAAACGGTAGCCAAAGTGTCTCCAAAAAATACGGGCTTGATAAAGCGGATGCCGTCATATCCGTACGAAACACCAGGGGTGGCAATCGCCGTTTTCTCTTGAAGGACGGTTGAGGCAGTGCTCGCAAAAGCAAAGGTGAGCACGCCATGCACTATTCTGCGTCCATACGGAGTAGTTTTGGCATGCTCCTCGTTGAAATGCATAGGGGAGAAGTCGGCAATAATACCACCGAAGCCATACACATCTGATTCGCTGATGGTTTTGGTGAAAGAGGCTGTATCGCCAATATTCACCGGTACTTTGACAGGAACTGTGTTCACGTTGCCCTCCTTGCTTACTACGATAAGGATGCTTTGATTATGAATGGCAAAACGTGAGAAAGATAGTAAAAGTTTCACTTGATGAATGATGCGACTGCCGAATGAAGCGGCTGCGCGACGGGCTTTCCTGCATCTACATTCCTTACATGAGCCTTTTTGTGGCAGAAAACACCTTTCCCTTGCGTTTTGATGGCAGAAAAAGCGTTTCGCTTGTAACTATGTAGGGAAAGGCGAGCTTCTTTTAAATCGTACAAGTTTTCGCTTGTGAATAATACCTGGTCATAAGAGCTAGATTGACGTTTCATGTGGTGCTCATAGGCTCAGGCTGCAAGCGAAAGGTTTTTTGTGGCAAATATGAAGCAGGCTGGCTAATGTAGGCTGCAGCACATGAGTTCGCGAGCATTTCTTTCGGGTCTGCGGTAATCGATTGCTCAGCTTGTCTGGAAAACCTGCGAATCCGGATTGACGCGCCTGTTTCTGAGTAGGTAAACGTAGCTAGCCGGTATACTTGTCGGGCAGTCTCATGTTCCTACTAATATAGTAAGTGTTTTGTTGTATTTCAGAGTTCAATTTCGAGTGGGGCAGATTGTTGGGTGGCGCTGGCAGTATAAGCCCTAGGAGCATGGATTACTACACGCAATACCCACATAGATGTAATTTGAAAATATTTCTTGCGCAAGCCCCTTCACTAACCTATAATTTTCGTTTGCGTCTGGTGTTGCATGGATACACCCGGGCGCGTGGCTACTCGGAATCGCAGATGCCTGACTCTCCCGAAAGGCATGAAGCGGTGAGCGAGACCACAAAAGGTTAAGGGTCTTTAGTGTGCGTCGGATTGGCGCGAAAGGTTCCTTTGAGTTGAGCTAAGCGGGTTTTGCCCCGCGTGCGAGCGAAAAGGGTTCTTGAACGACAAGACGAAGTGCAATAAAGAGCCGAAGAAAGGAATGGAATGGGAGTTAAACAATATAAGCCGACAAGCCCCGGTAGGCGCTTCCAAACGGTTTCGGATTTTGCCGAGATCACAAGCACCACGCCGGAGAAGTCTTTGTTGGAGCCTTTACCGAAAAAGGCTGGTCGCAATAATAACGGCCGTATTACCACGCGCCATCAAGGTGGCGGAAACAAGCGCCGTTATCGTGTTATCGATTTCAAGCGCAGCAAAGATGGTGTACCTGCAAAGGTCGCAACCATTGAATACGATCCTAACCGCAGCGCGCGCATCGCTCTTCTTCACTATGCAGACGGAGAAAAGCGCTACATCCTTCATCCGAGGGGCTTAAGCGTTGGCGATAAGGTCATGAGCGGCGTTGAGGCTGACATCAAGCCCGGCAACGCTTTACCACTTTCTGCAATTCCTGTTGGTACCGTTGTTCATGCAGTCGAGCTGCAGCCCGGACGTGGCGCTGCTATCGCTCGAAGCGCTGGGACCAGCATCCAACTTATGGGTAAAGAGGGTAAATACGCCATCCTGCGTATGCCTTCTTCTGAAATGCGTCGTGTACTTATCGACTGTCGCGCCACTATCGGCGAGGTAGGCAACTCAGAGCACGGCAATATCAAGATCGGTAAAGCTGGTCGTAACCGCTGGAAGGGCATCCGTCCTACTGTTCGCGGTACGGTCATGAATCCGGTCGACCATCCTCATGGTGGTGGTGAAGGTAAGAACAAATCAGCTGGTCGCCATCCAGTTACCCCCTGGGGTGTTCCCACCAAAGGTCATCGTACCCGTAATCCCAAGAAGGCTTCAAGCCGCTTGATCATCCGTCGTCGCAAGAAGTAGCGGATACGTTAAGGAGTAAATGTGAGTAGAAGTTTGAAAAAAGGTCCTTTCGTAGAGCCGCGTCTTCTCGGTCGCATCGAAGCGATGAATGCTGCTGGCGAAAAGGAAGTAGTGAAGACTTGGTCACGCGCAAGCACCATCTTCCCAGAAATGGTGGGTCACACCATTGCCGTGCATGATGGACGCAAGCACGTGCCCGTATATGTAACCGAATCCATGGTCGGCCACAAGCTCGGCGAGTTCGCACCTTCGCGTACTTTCCGTAGCCACTCTGCCGACAAGGGCAAACGATAGGAGGTATGGAACATGGAAGCTAAAGCAGTTGCAAAGTATGTTCGCGTATCCCCTCGTAAAGCTCGTCTTGTAATCGATCAGATTCGCGGCAAAGATGTAGTTAAGGCCCGTGAGATCCTTCAATTTACCAATCGCGCTGTAGCGGAAGTGGTCGAGAAGACCCTGAATTCTGCGGTTGCGAATGCGGAACGTAATCAGAGTGTACGCCCTGAGTCCTTGATAGTGAAGACGGCATTCGCCGATGAGGGTCCGACCCTCAAGCGTATTCGTCCTCGCGCAAAAGGTTCCGCCTCGCGTATTCGTAAGCGCACAAGTCACATCACCATCATCGTTGCATCACGAGAGGAGGCTTAAAGATTCATGGGTCAAAAAGTAAACCCCACAGGATTCCGTCTTGGCATTACTGAAGAGTGGCGTAGCCGCTGGTATTCAGATAAGGATTATGCGAAAACACTTGAGAATGACCTCGCAATCCGTAAGTTCTTGAACAAGTATCTTGTTCGTGCAGCCGTTTCCCGCGTGGAGATCGAGCGTGCCGGTGACAAGATCAAAGTAATCATCACCACAGCTCGTCCAGGTGTTGTTATCGGTAAGAAGGGCGCCGAGATCGACAGCCTGCGTAAAGAGTTGAATAAGATTGCAGATGGTTCAGTATCCGTCGAGGTCATTGAGGTCAAGCGCCCCGAACTCGACGCAGTGCTCATCGCTCAAAGCGTTGCAGAACAGTTGGAAGGCCGTGTGGCATTCCGTCGCGCAATGCGTAAAGCGGTTCAATCAGCTCGCAAGAGCGGTGCTCAAGGAATCAGAATCCAGTGCTCCGGTCGTTTGGGTGGCGCTGAGATGAGCCGCCGCGAGTGGTACCGCGAAGGTCGTGTGCCTTTGCATACTCTTCGTGCAAAGATCGATTATGGATTCACCACTGCTAACACCACCATGGGTTCAATCGGTGTGCAGGTGTGGGTCTACCATGGCGAAATGCTTCCTGGACAAAAAGCTCCACGTCCAGCTCTTGAAGGAAGCTCTCGCCCTAACCGTTCCCGTCGGAATGAGAGGGGGGCAAAGTAAATGCTCGTACCAAAACGTGTTAAGCATCGTAAGGTGCAACGCGGCTCGATGAAGGGCCAAGCCAAGGGCGGCACTAAGCTGAACAATGGCACCTATGGCATTCAAGCCAAGGAAGCTGCTTGGATCACTAACCGTCAGATTGAGGCCGCTCGTGTCGCAATGACCCGTCATATGAAGCGTGGTGGTAAAGTTTGGATCACCATCTTCCCAGATAAGCCCGTAACCAAGAAGCCCGCAGAAACGCGCATGGGTAAAGGTAAAGGTAACCCAGAGCTTTGGGTAGCAGTCGTCAAACCTGGTCGTATCATGTTCGAGATCGACGGAGTCGACGAAGAAACAGCTAAAGAAGCCTTGCGTTTGGCCATTCAGAAGCTGCCCATCAAGTGCAAGATCGTCTCGCGCGAGACAGAAGGGCAGGCATAAATGAAACCAGCAGAGATCCGTGAGCTTTCGGCTGACGATTTGCAGGCGAAGCTAAAGGAAGCACGTGCAGAGTTGTTCAACCTCCGTTTCCAGATGGCAACGAGTCAATTGGATAATACTGCTCGAGTAACCCAAGTTAAAAAAGAAATCGCGCGTATTCAAACAGAAATGCGTGCCCGCGAGTTGAGTGCTTAGAGCGCAACCGAGAAGAAGGAATGAGAATAAATGACTGAAGAACGTAATTCTCGCAAGGTTCGCCAAGGTGTTGTTGTAAGCGCCGCGGGCGACAAAACTTGCGTGGTTCAGATTAAGGAGCGCAAGCCCCATCCGGTGTATGGCAAGATGATGACCGTCGCCAAAAAGCTCCATGCTCATGACGAAGAAAACACCACGGGTGTTGGCGATACCGTCCAGATCATGGAAACCCGCCCGCTATCTAAGATGAAGCGTTGGCGTTTAGTGAAAGTCGTCGAGAAGGCCAAATAGTTTGTTTTCAAACTATTTGTTGAGCCGCATTGGAAAATGGAAAGATAGGTTAAGCAAATGATTCAAATGCAAACCATGCTCACGGTGGCCGATAACTCCGGCGCTCGCAAGGTGCAATGCATCAAGGTCCTCGGTGGCTCAAAGCGCCGCTATGCAGGACTCGGTGATGTAATCGTCTGCAGTGTTAAGGAAGCAATGCCTAACGGTAGCGTGAAAAAGGGCGAAATCGTCCGCTGCGTTGTTGTCCGCCTGAAAAAAGAAGTACGTAGACCTGATGGTAGTTATATTAAGTTCGATCAGAACGCTGCTGTTCTTATCGATGCCTCAGGTGCTCCGCGGGGCACCCGTATTTTTGGGCCTGTTGCTCGTGAGCTTCGTGACAAAAAGTATATGAAAATCGTGTCTCTGGCACCGGAAACACTCTAAGGGAGGTGTGCACAGTGGCAAAGATGAACATCAGAAAAGGCGATAAGGTTAAAGTTCTTACCGGTAAAGATAAGGGTAAAGAAGCTGCAGTACTTGGCGCTTTCCCAGCTCAGCAACGCGTTGTTGTCGAGAAAGTTAACGTTGTTAAAAAGTCTCAGCGTCCTACCCAAACCAATACACAGGGTGGAATTATGAGCATCGAAGCTCCTATTCATGTCTCAAATGTTGCTTTGGTATGCCCAAGCTGCAAGCAGACTACGAGGATTTCGGTTCAGCGTGACGAAGCTGGAAAAAAGGTTCGTTACTGCAAAAAATGCGGTAAGGCAATCG
This sequence comes from Raoultibacter sp., assembly GCA_050945135.1. Lineage (GTDB taxonomy): Bacteria > Actinomycetota > Coriobacteriia > Coriobacteriales > Eggerthellaceae > WRIS01. The sequence goes on along the minus strand of JBMNSJ010000035.1, from coordinate 15,415 downwards.
ATAAGAAATAATGGTCTGCGCTTAGAGATAAGCGCAAAGGTAAACACATGACCCTTGAAAAGATTCAAGGGACGCGGGGTCAGAAATCCTGCGTTTAATTCATCGAAAGAGGTAAAACATGGCAACTCCTCGTTTGAAGGAAAAGTACACAAAAGAAATCGTGCCAGCTCTGGTCAAAGAGCTTGGTCTCGAAAACGTAAACATGGCGCCCCGTCTTGAGAAGATCGTGGTAAACATGGGCGTTGGTGCTGCTGCTGCAGATGCCAAGCAGCTTGATGGCGCTATCGCAGATTTGCGCGTTATCACTGGTCAACAACCAATGGTTACCCGCGCTAAAAAATCTATCGCAGGATTTAAAATCCGCGAAGGTATGCCAATTGGCGCAAAGGTTACGTTGCGCGGCGATCGTATGTGGGAGTTCCTTGATCGCTTTCTAGCTACGGCGCTTCCTCGTGTGCGCGACTTCCGTGGTATTCCAACCACCAGCTTTGATGGTCGCGGTAATTACACCACTGGTGTAACAGAGCAATTGATCTTCCCAGAGATCGACTATGACAAAATTGATCGTACACGCGGTATGGATATTACCTTTGTAACCACGACGGAGAGCAATGAAGAAGCTAAGGCATTATTTGATATGCTCGGCTTCCCGTTCAAGAATAACTAAGTAACTGATCTGCGGGAAACCGCAGGAAAGTATAAGGAGGTTTTACGGGGTGCATCGAATAGCCCTGAAGGAGCGATAAGAGTGAGACAAAAGGCCTTTAAGCCGCATTCGAACTCAAAGAGCACCTGATTAGCTAGACAATGTGCACGGTAAAACCGCTAGGAAAGAAGGATTGAATGGCAAAAAAATCGATGATCGCTAAGGCGAAGCGCGAGCCGAAGTTTTCGACTCGTCAGCACAATCGCTGCACTCGCTGCGGACGCCCCCGGGCTTATTACCGCAAATTTGGCTTGTGTCGTGTGTGCTTGCGTGAACTCGCTAACAAAGGCGAACTGCCCGGTATCACGAAGTCTTCCTGGTAAGACTAACGAAGACAACGTTGTACCTTATGTGTCGAGTTTCAAGGCGGAAGCGTTAAGGGCGCTAACGAACCAGCTACCCGGCTCATCACGGACCAAAGGAGAAATGTACCATGAGTATGAACGACCCTATTGCAGATATGCTTACGCGCGTGCGTAATGCAAATTCTGCTTCGAAGCCAACGGTTTCCATGCCGTCGAGCAAGAAGCTCGCCGAGATTGCCCGCATTATGCAAGAAGAGGGCTATATCGCCGGTTTCGAAATCGAAAAAAGCGAACCGCGTGACACGCTTGAAATCACGCTTAAGTACGGCGAAAAGAAAAGCAAGACGATTCGCGGTATTAAGCGCATTTCTAAACCAGGTCTGCGCATCTATGCCGGCAAAGATGAGCTTCCTCGCGTTTTGGGCGGCCTCGGAACGGCAATCATATCTACAAGTCACGGCGTAATGACAGATCGCGATGCTCGTAAAGCGGGCGTTGGCGGCGAAGTCATCGCTTATATTTGGTAGGAAAGGAAGGGTAACTATGTCACGTATCGGCAAACAACCCATCACTGTTCCTGCAGGTGTTGAAGTCAAAATCGACGGGAACACAATCAATGTCAAAGGACCAAAGGGCGAACTTACGCGCACGGTTCCTGCAATGATGAAGGTAAGCCAGGAAGGCGATCAAGTTATCGTTGAGCGTCCAGACGAGTCTCGTGAGGCACGCAGCTTTCATGGTCTTACTCGCACACTTATTAACAACATGGTCGTTGGAGTATCTGAGGGCTATTCGAAGAAGCTTGAGTTGGTCGGCGTCGGCTACCGTGCTGCTTTGAAGGGCACAGATCTTGAGATGCAACTCGGATTTTCCCACCCTGTTATCGTGAAGGCTCCAGAAGGAATCACGTTTGAGGTTCCGAGCCAGACCGAAGTTATCGTATCGGGCGCTAGCAAAGAGGATGTCGGCCAAGTAGCTGCTAACGTCCGCAAATGGCGCAAACCTGAACCTTATAAGGGCAAGGGTATCCGTTATGAAGGTGAACATGTACGCCGCAAACTTGGTAAAGCAGCCAAGTCCGAATAGACGCATGTAGATTGAAAGGATTGAAGGTAATAGCATGAAAAAGCTTCAAGCAAAACAAGCAAAACTGCGTCGTCGTCACACGCGTGTTCGTGGCAAGATCTCGGGAACGGCCGCTCGTCCTCGTCTGTGCATCACCCGCTCGAACGCAAATTTATACGCGCAAGTCATTGACGATGTCGCTGGAAAAACGATTTGTGGTGTCTCGACACTTGGTGCCGAGTTCAAAGCCAGCAAGAAAAGCAGTTCTACCGTCGAAGGCGCTTCTGTTCTCGGTGAACTGATTGGCAAACAAGCTCAAGAGCACGGTGTTACCGAAGTTGTATTTGACCGCGGTGGAAACCTGTATCACGGACGCATCAAGGCAGTAGCCGATGCTGCACGTGGTGCTGGACTGAAATTTTAAGAGAGGGTAGAGCATGGCTCGTAAACAACAAGAAAACCAGCCATCCGTTCCTGAGCTTCAGGAGCGCGTGGTATATATTAACCGCGTATCCAAGGTAGTTAAGGGTGGTCGTCGCTTTGCCCTTACTGCATTGGTTGTCGTCGGTGATGGCAATGGTCGTGTCGGCGTTGGCATGGGCAAGTCACAAGAGGTGCCTATTGCAATTAAAAAAGGCGTCGAAGATGCCAAGAAGAACATGTTCACGGTTCCTCTGACTGCCGAAAAAACACTGCCACATGAGATTTTGGGCGTGTATGGTGCTGGTCGTGTGCTCATCAAGCCAGCAACTACTGGTACAGGCGTTATCGCTGGAGGTCCTGTTCGTGCAATTATGGAGCTCGCTGGCGTAACCGACGTTCTTACCAAGTCTTTAGGTACAAACAATGCGATGAATATCGTTAAGGCTGCTGCTGAAGGATTGAAGAACATGCAGAGTCCTGAAGAGGTAGCCGAGCGTCGCGGAATTTCCGTCGCTCAGATTTATGGCTGGAAGGAGAAGAAGCAATAATGGCTGAGGCTAAAAAAACACTCCGAGTTACCCAGGTTAAAAGTGCCATTGGGTGTCCAGCTGATCAGGGAAAAACACTGAAGGCGCTTGGTCTTGGAAAGATCAACCGAAGCGTAGATCAGGTTGACAATCCCTGTGTGCGTGGTCAGATTTTTAAAGTAAAGCATTTGGTAAAAGTTGAGGAAATTTAATTTCTCAACTTTTACGTGACGCTGCGATGCTTTGATGCGTCCAGCCTTGTCGCTCCAAGTTTGTCCTCGCGTACCCAGTACGCTTCGGAAATCTTTCACGGCAATACTGAACACCTCAAAGCCTCTCGCTGTTTTATATGGACAGGTGAGTCTGAAAAGAACAACAGGTGAGTTTGAAAAGAAAGACCTCACTTTTGTTAGACATGTGAGTTTAGTGGTTTGTAATACGGAAGTTAGCTAACGGCGAGCTGTTAGCGCGGATCAGAGAAGATCCGAGATAAGCGAAAAGGAGTTTCATACATGGAATTGAAAGATCTTGTACCTGCTGAGGGTTCAAAAAGGGCTCGTAAGCGTGTAGGACGTGGTCCTGCTTCAGGAACTGGCAAAACCGCTGGTCGCGGCTATAACGGACAAAAATCCCGTGCAGGTGGAGCAAAGGGCGCAGGCTTCGAGGGTGGACAAACCCCTCTCGCACGTCGTCTTCCAAAGCTACCTGGGTTCCGTAACTTCAACAGAACCGAATATGTTCCTGTCAACGTCAGTCGTCTTGATGCCTGTTTTGAGGCGGGAGATGTTGTTGATGGCGAAAGCTTGAAAGCAAAGGGTATAATTAAGCATTCTGACTCCCTCATTAAGGTTCTTGGTGATGGCGAGTTAACGAAGGCGCTTACTATCAAAGTTGACAAAGTGTCTGCTTCTGCCCGGGAAAAGGTTGAAGCAGCTGGAGGAAAGGTCGAAGATCCTTGCTAAGCTCAATAGTTGAAGCTTTCAAGATTCCCGAGCTGCGGAAGAAAATACTCTTCACGCTTGCTATCCTTGCCCTGTACCGATTAGGAGCTTATATCCCGGTACCGGGTATTCCTTTTAAGGCTTTTGCAGATTCATTCACCGAGTCCGGCATCGCAATGACGATGCTCGACTTGTTTACAGGAGGCGCTTTAGCGAACTTCTCGGTGTTTGCGCTCGGCATCATGCCCTACATTACCGCATCAATTATCATGCAGTTAATGCAAGGGGTTATTCCGGCAGTAGGTCGCTGGTCCAAAGAGGGGGACGCAGGACGGAAGAAGATTACCCAGGTCACACGTTATTTAACTCTTGGCTTAGGTCTTATTAACGCAATTGGGTATCTATTCTTATTTAAATCATCGGCGTATGGCATCGTGTTCTCTTCAGAGATTCCCGAGTTGTTTACCGATATCATCATCGTGTTTACCTTGGTAGCTGGCGTTGCCTTTATCATGTGGATGGGCGAGCTCATTACGCAACGCGGTGTTGGTAATGGTATGTCGCTCATCATTTTCGCTAGCATTATCTCGCGCGTGCCTTCTGCGATATTCTCATCAGTTAATCTTCAGGCAGACTTTGCTATGGGTATCGCTGTTACGGCATTGATAATCTTGGTGGTATTGGTTTGTATCCCACTCATTATTTATGTTGAGCGTGCACAGCGTCGTATCCCGGTAAACTATGCTAAGCGCATTCAAGGTCGAAAGATGATGGGTGGTCAATCTACCTACATTCCTTTGAAGGTGAATGCTGCTGGTGTTATCCCAATCATCTTCGCAAGTTGTATCATTTATTTCCCAGCACAGTTAGCAGCTCTATTTAATATTGAGTGGCTTACCATTGCGGCTGATGCAATTTCGGCAGGATGGATTAACTGGATTCTCACCTTAGGATTAATCGTATTCTTCGCGTATTTCTACACTTCGATGATGTTCCCGCCTGATGATTTAGCGGACAATATCCAGAAGCAGGGAGGCTTTATCCCTGGAGTACGACCTGGAAAAGCCACAGCAACTTACATCAAGAATGTATTGCGTCGTGTCACGCTTCCGGGTGGTCTTTTCATCGCGTTGATTGCCGTTGTGCCGTCTATTATTTTCTTCTTCACGGGCAACGAGCTTATCCAGGCATTTGGAGGAACTTCTATCCTCATTATGATTGGTGTAGCACTTGATACGATGAGTAAGGTTGAGTCGCAGCTGAAGATGCACAACTACAACGGATTTTTTAAATAAGCACTAACCGAGAGGAGTGCCTTGCTGTTCAAATCACTATTTCGCACGTTCGCGTAACAAAGTACGCTCTCTTCGCGAAAGTAATGATTTTCACAGCAATCCATCTCCTCTCAGCGCGTTTCTTTTAAAAATCACTTTGTGTTAATAGATTTGTTTGGTTGAAAGGATTTAGGACATGAACATAGTATTGCTCGGAGCTCCCGGTGCCGGTAAGGGAACGCAAGCTGCAAAGCTTGTCGAAAAATATCAGCTTACCCATATTTCTACTGGAGATATGCTTCGTGCGGCTGTTAAAGAGGGAACTCCCCTGGGAATTAAGGCAAAATCATTCATGGATGCAGGTGAATTGGTTCCTGATGATGTCATCATCGGTCTCGTAACCGAGCGTCTGCAAGATCCTGATACCGAGAAAGGCTTTATTCTCGATGGCTTCCCGCGCACTTCCATTCAGGCTGTTGCCCTTGATGGAGAGCTTTCGAAGCTCGAGCGCCCGCTTGATGCAGCTTTACTAATCGACGTTGAGTCTGAAGTCATCGTGAACCGCCTTACCTCGCGCAGAATGTGCAAGGCATGCGGATACATTGGCACAGCAAACGATGCGACTTGTCCAAAATGCAGCGGCGAGATGTATCAGCGTGACGACGACAACGAGGCAACCGTACGCAATCGTCTCAATGTATACGAAACCTCTACCGCTCCGCTCATTGATTATTATCGTGGATGCGATTTGTTGGTCACCATAGATGGCGATCGCGATCCCGAGCTTGTCTTCGAAGACGTAAAGAAAAGCCTGCATCTGTAGACCGGAGGCGGAAATGCCTTTTATAAACAAGGCAAAGTCAGTCTGTGGCCTGCGGGCTTTAATATATCCTGTCATACAGGAACAAGAAAAATCAATGGAATAAATATCAATGCCAAGCTTATGGGAGAACATAAAGCGTTTTGTTGCAGCTTTCGTAAGCCAGCATCGCTCGAGCCTACAAAGCTTCGCTCGCTGTTTTTTTGGGGTTCTTGTAATCGCTCTTCTTTTAGAGTGTTTCGTTTTTAATTATTCCTATTTTTCTTCTTTGGGCAACAACACCGTTTGTCTTAACGAGAAGCTCAACTTGCAAGAAACAAAAGATGAGCAATTCAAAATAACCGAGGTAAACCATGTACTCGAGTTTTCAAACCTCAACAAAGAGATCGAAAACATACGCCTCGATTTTGATTGGCAGCAGCCTGCCCAGCTTGTTGATGTGAAAATTCATTTCACGGATGAGGCGCACCGCAGCTATTTTGATTCTACGGAATACACGGCAGGCGTGCCGATTGTTGAAGTCTCAACTTTTGTCAGCCAAAGCGAATACATCAGCATCAACGCGACGGGCCTCGTTGATAATCTACGGATTGAAATATCTGGTGAGGATGTCCAGTACCCCATTAAGCTTACCGGCGTCTATATCAACGCTCAGTATCCTTTCGAATTCAACTCTATGCGCTTTTTGCTTATCGCAGGAATACTTGCTCTCATATACACATTTAGGCCTAAGTCGAGCATCTATCGCTGCTTTATAGGAGAGCGTCCACGTAAATCTAAGGCAGTAATTATTTCAACTGTTGTAATTGAAGTTATGCTTATGTCGTCGTTTATGTTCTTAGGGTCAAACCTGGTTGGCGTAGCTACCTCAAACTACAACTGGGGATCGTGGGATGGAACAAGCATTGCCAATAGCTTTGAAGTGGGCGGTGATAATGCCCAGCAGTATGCTGAGCTCGCTAAGTCCATGACAGAGGGCAAGCTCTACCTAAGTGAAGAGCCGCCCGACTGGCTGCAAGAAATGGATGATCCCTACGACAAGGGCGCACGTGATGAGCTCCAAAAAGAAACAGGGGAGAGCTATCTTTTCGATGTAGCCTACTATGAAGGCAATTACTACGTGTACTTTGGCGTTGTGCCGGTGCTGATATTTTACTTGCCGTTCTTCTTGGTAACCGGGGCAAATTTCCCCACTGCAATAGGGGTTTTACTTGCCTGCATTGCCTTTGTGCTCGGCTCTACAGCCCTGCTCGATCGCTTTGCTCGCTACCATTTTAAGCGGGTCAGTCTCGGTCTTTACTTGCTGGTGCAAATACCGCTTGTTACCTGTTGCGGAGTGCTCTACCTCTTGAAGTTCCCCACCTTCTACTCACTTCCTATTATGCTTGGGCTGGCGTTTTCGGTATGGGGCTTGTACTTTTGGATGAGGGGGCGAACATCGCAAAACCCTGGCAGATGGTATTTGCTGGGCTCCTTATGCATGGCCTTAGTGGTGGGCTGCAGACCGCAGTTTGTGGTGCTGTCTTTCTTGGCATTCCCTCTGTTTTGGCGTCTGTTTATTACCGAGAAGCATTTGTTCACTCCAAAAGGAGCACGAGAGTTTGCGTGCCTGCTTGCGCCTTACTTTGTCGTAGCTGCAGGTCTGATGTGGTACAACAATGCGCGATTTGGGTCTTTCCTCGATTTCGGAGCAAACTATAACCTCACGGTTAACGATATGACAAAACGTGGCTTCGTTTTTGGTCGCTTAGCACCTGCGCTTTTTGCCTATTTCATCCAAACGCCAACAACAACAGGAGTGTTCCCCTTTATCCAGCCAGCTCCTTTTGAAACAACCTATATGGGACAAACAATCAAAGAAATTACCTTTGGCGGAATCTTTGTATGCTTGCCGTTGCTGTGGGTTCTTCCTTTTGCGCAGCGTATTCTTAAAATGCGTATCGCACAACGCTCTACACGTACCATTGCGGGCGTCACCCTTGTGCTCTTAGTTGCCGGTGTTGTTGTTGCCCTGCTAGATGCGCAGGTTGCGGGCATTCTTCAGCGTTATTACGCCGATTTCAGTATCATGTTCCTCATGGCAACCGTCCTGCTCATTTTCATCGTGAACGAGAACCTCGATCCTGCATCACAAACCTACAAGATACTTCTTAAGGTATTGATTGCGCTAGTCAGCATCAGTGTTCTGTATTCGCTTCTGCTCTGTTTCGTGCCAGAAACGGGCTGGTATTCAGATGTGTATCCTTGGGCTTATCAAAACATCATTGAAACCGTTCAGTTCTGGAATTAGCCCTCGCTGTTTCTCCATGCTCTCATCACACAAAGTTCCATTTACCGAAACCCTGTAACCAAGTTGAAAATGCGCATAATTACTTCGTGATTTAGCAAAAGGGTGCTGGTATTATATGCCCTATGTATTTTCGACCAGATACAAAAATCCGACAAAGATTTGAGTGCGAAGATGGTTTCTGTCGATGTTTCTTATAGGAGCACTGCGACAGAGGGAGAAGTACACCTTCAAATCGGCTTTTAGGTCAGAGTAAGAGCCCCGCTTAAGGAGAGGTATATGACGAGAGAACTAAAATCGATGGACGGAAACGAGGCTGCGGCGTATGTTTCCTATGCATTCACCGAAGTAGCAGGCATTTACCCCATCACGCCGTCAAGCCCAATGGCCGACTACGTGGATCAGTGGGCTGCTGCGGGAAAGAAGAACATCTTCGGCACCACGGTAAAAGTGTGTGAAATGCAATCCGAGGGCGGTGCTGCTGGTGTGGTGCATGGCTCACTTACAGCAGGAGCGCTCACCACTACCTATACCGCTTCTCAGGGTCTTTTGCTTATGATTCCTAATATGTATAAGATTGCTGCCGAAATGCTGCCTTCCGTATTCCACGTTAGCGCACGTACGCTAGCTACACAGGCGCTCAGTATCTTCGGCGATCATTCCGATGTTATGGCTTGCCGTCAAACTGGCTTTGCCATGCTTGCAGAAACCAATGTGCAAGAGGTCATGGATCTTTCAGCGGTTGCACATCTCGCTGCTATCAAAGGGCACGTTCCTTTCCTTAACTTCTTCGATGGATTCCGTACCTCTCACGAAGTACAAAAAATTGAAACCTGGGATTTTGAAGACCTCGCTGATATGTGCGATATGGATGCCGTTCGCGCTTTCCGCGATCACTCCTTAAACCCTGAGCGCCCTGCTATGCGTGGAAGCCACGAGAATGGCGATGTGTTCTTCCAACACCGTGAGGCCATCAATGGCCACTACGATGCTCTGCCTGCTGTAGTAGAAGAGTGCATGCATCAGGTTAACGAAAAACTGGGAACCAACTATGAGCTCTTCAACTACTATGGCGCCCCTGATGCAGATCGTGTCATTGTTGCTATGGGATCGTTCTGCGATGTTGTCGAAGAGGTTATCGATTATCTCAATGCTCAAGGACAACGCGTCGGCCTGGTAAAGGTACGCCTATATCGTCCTTTCGTTACCGAGAAATTCATGGCAGCACTTCCCGAAAACGTGCAAAAAATTGCGGTTATGGATCGCACAAAAGAGCCGGGTTCGGTTGGAGAGCCTCTTTACATGGATGTGGTTAACGCATTAGCCGAGCTTGGCCGCCACGACATTACTGTGGTGGGTGGTCGTTATGGCTTGGCTTCCAAAGACACACCACCTTCATCAGCGTTTGCAATCTATAAAGAGCTCGAAAAAGACGCTCCATCACGCGAGTTTACCGTGGGTATCGTCGACGATGTCACCAATCTCTCACTCCCTGAAGATGCCGACAGTCCTAATACGGCAGCTGAAGGAACCATCGAATGTAAATTCTGGGGTCTTGGCGGAGATGGCACGGTTGGTGCAAATAAAAACTCTATCAAGATTATTGGCGACAACACCGATAAATATGTACAAGCCTACTTCCAGTACGACTCCAAAAAAACAGGAGGCGTTACGGTTTCTCATCTGCGTTTTGGAGATTCTCCCATCAAGAGTACCTACTACGTAAACAAAGCAGATTTTGTTGCTTGCCATAATCCTTCTTATGTCATGAAGAATTTCCCCATGGTAAACGATGTTAAGCCTGGCGGCGTATTTATGATTAACTGTCAGTGGACTCCCGAAGAACTCGAAAAGCAGTTAAGCGCCGAAGCAAAACGCTATATCGCCGAGAAAAACATCAAGCTCTACACCATTAATGCGATTGATCTTGCCATCGAAATTGGCATGGGCAAGCGCACGAACACTATCTTGCAATCGGCATTTTTCTCTCTTGCAAACGTTATGCCGCAAGAAGAGGCTATTCAATTCATGAAGAATGCAGCTACAAAATCTTACCAATCAAAGGGTCAAGATGTTGTTGATATGAACCATCTAGCAATCGACATTGGAGCTACCGCCTACAAGCAGGTCGAAGTACCAAGCAGCTGGGCGCAAGCTGAGCAAGGCGATGGAGCTCCTGCTCTTGAGGGTCGCGCAGAGCTTGTGCAAATGGTAGATTCCATCATGCAGCCTATTGGCCATATGAATGGTGATAGCCTGCCAGTTTCTGCCTTTACCGCACATGCCGATGGACAGTTTGAGCTTGGTGCAGCAGCATATGAGAAGCGCGGCGTTTCGGTAAGCGTTCCTGTATGGGATGAAAAAACCTGTATCCAGTGCAACCAGTGTTCTTTCGTATGCCCCCACGCTACTATTCGTCCTTTTGCTCTCACGGCAGAAGAGGCAGCGGCAGCTCCTGAGACTACCACGCTTGTTCCCATGAAAGGGAAGGGCAACGAGGAGTACCAATATACCCTCGCAATTTCACCGCTCGATTGTATGGGCTGCGGCGTTTGCGAAATTCAATGTCCTTCAAAATCTTTAGCTATGGTTGCAACCGAAAGCCAAATGGACCAGCAAGAAGTGTTCGATTTTGCTGTCGAAAAGATTTCTGATAAACCTCAGCTCCAAGATGCAAGCATCAAAGGAAGCCAATTCTCACAACCACTTCTCGAGTTCTCGGGTGCTTGTGCCGGCTGTGCCGAAACGGCCTATGCTCGTTTAGTTACGCAGCTCTTCGGCGATAGAATGTATATCGCTAATGCAACTGGATGCTCTTCTATCTGGGGCGGACCAGCAGCTACGTCACCATATACGGTCAACAAAAACGGACACGGACCAGCGTGGGCAAACTCATTGTTCGAAGATAATGCAGAGTATGGCCTAGGAATGCTTCTTGGTCACGATGCGGTACGCGATAAGGTAGTAGCCGAATCAGAACTTCTTGTAGGTATGAGTGCTGCAGGTCAAGCAGTGAAAGATGCTGCTCAGGCCTGGCTGGAGGCACGCGATAATGCTGAAGCCAGCAAAGAGGCAGCTGCAACGTATGTGGCAGCTCTCGAGAGCTTGGGCTCAAGTAGTCCGTCCGACGCAAGTGCACTCGCTACAACTATTCTTGAGAACAAAGAGTATCTGACTAAAAAATCCGTCTGGATCTTCGGTGGCGACGGCTGGGCATATGATATTGGCTACGGCGGACTCGATCACGTGCTTGCCTCTGGAAAAGACGTTAACATTTTTGTCTTCGACACTGAGGTGTACTCAAACACCGGCGGTCAAGCCTCTAAGGCATCTAATACCGGACAGGTTGCAGAGTTTGCCGCCGCGGGTAAAGATATCAAGAAGAAGAACCTTGCCGAGATTGCAATGAGCTATGGCTATGTTTACGTAGCACAGGTGGCTATGGGATCTACGCCAGCTCAAACCATTAAGGCAATCACCGAGGCAGAAGCATATCCAGGGCCTTCACTTATTATTGGCTATTCACCATGTGAGATGCACTCAATTAAGGGTGGAATGGCTAACTGCCAAGAAGAGATGAAAAAGGCAGTTGACTGCGGATACTGGAACCTGCTTCGCTTCAACCCAAGTGCACCGGTGGGCAAGAAGTTTATCCTCGACTCGAAAGAGCCAGGTGGAGGCTATCAAGACTTCCTTATGAATGAAGCGCGTTACTCAAGACTGACGCGTGAGTTCCCCGAGCGCGCAAGCGAGTTATTTGAGCGCAACGAGCAGGAGGCTATTGAGCGCTACCAGCATTTATTGAAACTTAAAGAGGCATACGCTGACGCATAAGATTCGACCATGCGAGACAAGTTCAACGAATGTATTGCAGGATTAGTTAAACTGTAGTAAAAAGAAATGCAGCATTAAAGGGGCTTGCAAAAAGCAAGCCCTTTTTCTGGGAAAAAAGGAAACAAGGAAGGAAAGAACATGATTGATTTACCACTCATAATCGGCTTACTTGCCGGTGTGGTCGCAGTCGTGTATGCCGGTATTCTCATTAAGAAAGTTAATAGTCTACCAGCAGGCAACGACAAGATGCAAAGTATTGCATCAGCGATTCAGGAGGGCGCTATGGCGTACCTGAACCGCCAGTATCGAACAGTAGCTATTGTTGCTGTTATCATCACCGTCATCCTCTTAATACCAGGCTTTTTTGGTGTTCCAGGCTTTGGCGTGTGGACGGCGCTTGGCTTTGTGCTTGGTGGTTTAGCCTCTGGCGCTACCGGCTATATCGGTATGAGCATCTCGGTTCGTGCAAATGTGCGCACTGCAGAAGCCGCACGCTCTGGGCTGGGGAAGGCTCTCCGCGCTGCATTTCAGGCAGGAACAGTTACCGGTATGTTCGTTATCGGTCTAGGCATCTTGGTAGTTTCTATTATGGGAACTCTTGTTATCCTTGGTATTGCCGATTGGACTGCTTTGATTGGTCTGAGCTTCGGTGGCTCATTGATTTCCATCTTTGCTCGTCTTGGCGGCGGTATCTTTACTAAAGCTGCAGACGTTGGAGCCGACCTTGTAGGTAAGGTAGAAGCGGGTATCCCCGAAGACGACCCTCGCAATCCTGCAGTTATTGCCGATAACGTTGGCGATAATGTTGGCGACTGCGCTGGTATGGCTGCCGACCTTTTCGAGACCTATGTAGTAACTACCGTAGCTGCAATGCTGATTGGTAATCTTGCTTTCGGTATCGAAGGGTATGCAATCGCTCTTGGCTTCCCCTTGGTAATTGGCGCGGTATCAATTGTCGCTTCTATTATCGGAACCGCTTTCGTAAAGATGAGCCCCAACGGCTCCATCATGGGTGCTTTGTATAAGGGTTTGTGGATTGCTGCAATTATCGCAATCATCTTGTTCTTCCCTGTGTGCCAGTGGATGCTTGGCGATTTAAATGTTGTCAACACCTCACTAGCTCCAGAAGGTCTCACACCACTTGCCGTTTGGATTTGTGCGGTAATCGGTGTTGTTCTAACAGCTGGTATGGTATACGTTACCGACTATTACACCTCCTCCGAGAAGAAGCCTGTTGAAGAGATTGCCCAAGCATCTGAGACAGGTCATGCAACCAACATCATTCAGGGTCTTGCCGTTGGTATGGAAGCTACTGGTTTCCCGATTCTTCTCATTGTTGTTGCTACCTTGGCTAGTTTCTTCTTGGGTGGTATTTTTGGTATCGCAGTTGCTGCACTTGCTATGCTTTCTATGGCAGGCATCGTTGTTGCTCTCGACTCATTTGGTCCAGTTACCGACAATGCTGGTGGTATCGCTGAGATGTCTGGGCTTCCTGAAGAAGTTCGCGTCAATACCGACGCACTCGATGCTGTTGGTAATACCACGAAAGCAGTAACGAAAGGCTATGCTATTGCTTCTGCTGCTCTAGCTGCTGTTGTACTCTTTGCAGACTTCACCCACACGGTTACCGAACAAACCGGTTTCCATTTGGCTTTCGATCTTTCAAATCCCTTCGTGTTGGTAGGTTTGTTTGTAGGCGGTCTTTTGCCCTACATCTTCGGTTCGCTCGCAATGACCAGTGTTGGTAAAGCTGCTGGTGGCGTTGTTGAAGAAGTTCGTCGTCAGTTCCGTGAGATTCCGGGCATTATGGAGGGTACTGGCAAACCAGATTACGCAAAGTGCGTTGATCTTGTTACGGCAAGTGCTTTGAAAGAAATGATTCTACCTGCATTGATTCCAGTTGGAGCTCCTGTTGTTATTCTTATTGTGGGCTTCATTTTGAAAGCCGTTGGTTATGACCAGGCCTTTGAGTTTACCACCCTGGTTCTTGGTGGAGCTTTGGTAGGAACTATCGTTACTGGTTTGTTCCAGGCTATTTCTATGACCGCTGGTGGCGGTGCGTGGGATAACGCCAAGAAGCTAATCGAAGAAGGCAAGCATGGTGGCAAAGGATCTTTTGCTCACGAAGCTGCTGTTACTGGTGATACCGTTGGCGATCCTTATAAGGATACGGCAGGTCCTGCCATCAATCCTTTGATTAAGGTATTTAATATTATGGCATTGCTCCTTGTTCCTCTGTTGGCGATGCTTGTCTAATACAGAGTCACAACTTAGATATACAGAAAAGCCCCGTCTAGGGGCTTTTCTTATGTGTCGATCATCTTAATCTATGGCAAAAGTTGAGTTGGGAACGATTTATGAGAAACAGGTAAATTGTGAGCTGGTCTCTTGTATGCTTTTCAGCTGAAATCGAATAAGAAGTCGTTCCCAACTCAACTTTTGCCATAATGGGTCGCTGCCGAAAAAAGTGATGCATCAGGGGTGTAACATCCTGTAAGATTTCTGCAGGTGTTCTGTAGGCTTTCTGCAAGTTGGTCAGAGTATGATCCAGGAATGTCGTTTACTCTGAGTCACATATCCTCTTCCCGTCATTTGACATCAAATGTTGAAGCATCGAGTTATACGCCGATGATACATGCGAAGGCTTTGATTTCCCAACCGACACGATTCAATAAAAATGTGATGAACGACCTCTGCGGGATTGACCTCCCGTTGCATGTCCTTGCTTCTGATCATTCCCTGCGACGTTCTTCAAAAAATCTTGTGCCTCATATCTGGAAGGGTCCTTTACCACAAGGATCGATTCGTGATACAGGGAAGGGGTTCTATGTATGCTCTCCAGAACTTACTTTTATTCAAATGGCAAATATTTTGTCATTACCCAAGCTGATTGAACTTGGGTTTATGTTTTGCGGGATCTATACCATTTCAAACGAGGAGATACTCCCATCGAAACCCTTAACCACGATTGCTCGGCTGAGAACATTCCTTTCGAAGATGCATAGAGTCCAAGGTGTTAAGAAGGCAACTCAGGCATTGCACTACATTGTCGAAAACTCTGCTTCACCTATGGAGTCGATCCTCACCATGCTTTTGTGCTTGCCCTACAAACTCATATGACCGATAACCCGTCAACCCCCCTGGTTAAAAGAAATAGAAGGCCAACCCGCCTGCGCTGACGGACTGGCCTTCCTCCTGTTTCCCTAGCAACTTTGCATGAAGACGTGTTTCCA
>JBMNSJ010000034.1:0-22791 GCA_050945135.1 Raoultibacter sp. | reverse complement strand
CTATTGAGCAGGGAGGATTCAAATCATGGTCTTCAACTGCACAATTTATGGGAGCAGAAAAGCATGAAGCCTCAGAGCAGGTTATTCCTTCAGAGAACTCCCGTCTCGATGAGGTTGTGCAATTCTCTTCTCTCAAAGCGAAAGAACTTGGCGCAACCTGGCACTTTAGTGAAGAGGGCGTCGTTTTGGTGCAAGATTCAGATGGAGCTGTAATTGGGGCAATTACAAAGAAGGCCGACGGATCATATGTGAAATACGAAACGAGCGTTGGGGTTATCTTGACTGCGGGAGACATAGGAGGAAACCCTGATCTTTTATGGGCTTTAAATTCCGAGGTTTCCGAGTGGGCAGCACGTGCAGGCATGATTGCTGAAGAGGTTATGGCTTTCAGTACCTGCAAAGGCGATGGTCAAAAGATGGCATGTTGGGCTGGTGGAATGATAGAGCCAACTCCGCGTCCAATTATGAACCTATATATGCCTGATGCACCGTGGGGAACAACTCCGTATCTTCTTATCAAGGCAGATGGAAAGCGCTTTATGAACGAGGCAGCGGTTCCTCTGGCATGGTCAATCAGTATGCGACAGCCTGCAGGGCTTCTGGCTAATATCGTTGATAAGAATTGGTATGACACCATGAAGCTTGCTGCGCTTGATCATGGCGCACCAAATTGCGGTAGAGAATATTGGTTTACCGAGCTTCAGGAAGATATAGCAAACGTACCTTTGGGCGACCCGAAGGGCTATGCTTGTCGCGACTGTACCATCGGAGAGCGTGCTCCCCATATCGTGTATGGCGCAGAAACGCTTGATGAGCTGGTAGAGCTTCTTGGATACACCGGCGAAGCAAAAAAGCAAGCGCTCGAATCTGTTGCTCGCTACAACGAGATTTGCGCGCAAGGAGACGATAGTGACTTTGGCAAGGATGCCTATCTACTCAAGCCCATCGCAGAGCCGCCTTTCTATGGCTGTAGCTGGCAAAACGGTCGTTTTGGTAGCGTCGGACTTGTTTCTCTTACGGGTGTAGTGACTGACAATAACCTGCAAGTGGTAACGATGGAGAACCAGCCAATCCCTGGCTTATGGGCTGCGGGCAACTGTCTTGGTGAGCGCTACGGCTTAGGTTATGCAACCCCGATTGCGGGAACTTCGGTAGGCATGGCAATGACTCACGGGCGTGTTGCAGGAAAGATTGCTACTGGCCAAGCGGTTAAGTAGACATAGTTCAAAGACATTCTCCCTCCCTGATGCCTTTGTTTGGTGTGTGCGCAATGAACACGCCAGGCGAAGGCATCTTACTTCATTCCTTTAGTTGCTTGACGATATAGTGACAGGCTATATGCTCGATAGAATAAAACTATCAACAAAATACTAGGTTAAACCATATATAGGATATGCGGTGTTAAGATAAAACAATCATGGACGACGTGAACATGTAGGTAGTCATAGCAGGACACCAACCGTCGTTTCGAGAGAGGGGAAAAGCGGGCGCCCACTGGGTTTACTGCTGTGGCAACGACGTGCGAGGCTGCTCGCAACGATTCGATGCGCTCCTTCAAATCGCTGCAAAGCTAGCCTCCAACATCTGTAGAAAAGACCGCACACACAAGGAGGATTCTATGACCATCAAACCACTCGAGGGAATCAAAGTAGTTGATCTAACTACCTTTCTAGCCACTCCTACAACAGGGAGAGTGTTGGGTGAATGGGGGGCTGAGGTAATCAAGGTTGAGTCAGCTAAAGGCGATCCGGGTCGCGTTAATCAAGCTGTTGTTTTCGGAATGCCTTCCAGCGATGAAGAAAATCTTGGCTTTGACATGTCAAACATGCACAAGCGTTTCATATCGTTGGATCTAAAAAGCGAAACAGGTATAGAAGTACTCGAGAAGCTTCTTGCTGATGCAGATATTTTTATTACTAACATGCGCACCAAGAGTCTTGCAAAAATGGGTCTTGACTGGGAAAGCCTTCACAAGAAGTTCCCTCGCCTAATTATGGGGCATGGATTGGGATATGGAAAGAAGGGTCCAGAAAAGGATAACGCCGGTTTTGATGTGACTTGCTATATGGGTCGTGGTGGTGTATTCGGCACAACCGTCAACAAGGGTGATGCACCTATGATTCCCACAAATGGCTATGGCGATTTCCAAGTTTCCATGTTTCTTGCCTCGGGCATTCTTGCTGCCGTTATTGGACGTGAAAAAACTGGCGAGGGCGATTATGTAGCTTGTGCACTTCAACACGCTGCCATCTATGCTCTGTCAACAGGCATGGTTTCTGCTCAATATGGCAACCCTTATCCAAAGAGTCGTCGCGAGGTCAACAATCCGCTCAACAACGTTTTCCGTTCGAAAGACGAGAAGTGGGTTGTTCTCTGCTTGCCAGAATATGATCGTGATTGGCCGCGAGTTATGGAGCTCATCGGGCGCCCAGAGCTTGCTGACCACGCCCAATATTCGGTATGTCAAACGGTCAATGATGCGGGTCTTGCGGGAGAGGTTACCGACATCCTCGATCAGGGCTTCGCGCAGTTTACCTTAGACGAGCTTTTAAAGATGTTTACGGAAAACGATATGCCATGCGAGCCAGCACAAACCCCGCTTGATGTCTATGAAGACGAAAATGCTCTCGTGAATGAATACATAATGAAGGTGCCATATCCTGCAGGTGGAAAATGGTGTCCAACTGCGCCTGTCCAATTTGAGAATATGGAGACCCGCCCACTCAAGCCAACAGGTAAGCTGGGATCTTCAACTGTCGAGGTCATGAAGGAGCTTGGCTATACCCAAGAACAGATTAATGCCGCACTGAGCGATGGCTCTGTGACGGACGCGACTGATCTTGCCGTGCTTCAGGGCAAATAGAAACTGAGTTACATACTTAGGATTTTCGTATAACGAAGGTGGCAATAGGGGAGTTTGTCGCCTTCGTTTTTGTGTTGTCCGAGTGGCTCGGCACGGTAGATTCCTCGCGTTTTGCGCTTATCTCCTCACCTGGTTCGTAGTACACTGCTTGTGTTTATGAAAGGTCCAGATTGGAGCGTAACGCTTGACCGAAAAGCCGCAACTACGTGAAGCTAATGAAAACCCAGCAAATTCGCAAGCTTACTGGGTGTATATTTTGCGCTGTTCAGATAATACGCTTTATACGGGGATAACTAATAATCTTGAGCAGCGAATTGAGGCGCACAACAGCGGTGCTGGAGCAAAATATACGCGCTCTCGTGGGCCAGTCGAACTCATCTACCGCGAAAGCTGTGAAGACAAGTCAGTCGCACTTCGCCGAGAAATCGCTATTAAGAAATTGAGCAAAAAGGCTAAGCTTCGCCTGATTGAGGGTTCGTGAGCTTCTCGTTCGTATTTTGTTTGCCGCGCAAGACCTCTTTGGGATTGCGGTTAGCTAAGCGTCCCGTTCTTGCTGTTTTCGATAAGCTGCTAAGGCCTTGTCATAACTTCCCGCACTTCGGCGGAAATAGATTGTGTAGCCAAGTGAGGTTAACGCGAAAATGACAGCAAAGATCACAAAGAAGAGCCCGATCGCCTCGAGTGAATGAGGGAACCAATTTCCCAGCCAGCCAATAGCGAACAAGGTGGCGCCGAAGGTGAAAAAGAAACCCAAAAGACGGAGGGGATAGCGCATTTTCTTGATTACCGCCTCAGTAAACCAGAGGAATTGGAAAAGTGCAGCTGCAAGAGCAGCGATTAAAAACCCGAGGCTGATGTTGAGACCTAAGCTTGGGCCTGCGAAATAGTAGGCAAAAGGGAAGCTTATTGCCATAAAGACAGTGAACAAAACGCAAGCGGCAGAGACAAATGTAAAAAAGTAGCTTTTCATGAGAGATCCTTTCTGTGTTCAGCCGATGGTTCCAAGTTTACGTTTGATGTAGGGAGAAAACTGGCGTGACACAATGACGGTTTCGTTGTTGGGAAGAATAAGTTGGAGTCGGGCGTTGAATTCTGGTCGTACGGCGATCACTTTGTCAAAGTTGACGATCATCTGTTTTGATATTTGGATGAACTCTGTGTCTTCAAAACGCTCCATGAGCTCATATATCCGCAAAGGGGTTTCAAAAACTTTGCTGTGCGTATACATAAAGGTTTTTCGATCAACTGTTTCAAAATAAAAAATATCGTTGGTAGATAAAATGTGTGTCTGGCCATTGTCTTTCCCAATTAGCTTGTTATTAAAGGTATTGAGATTTGCGACAATGCGACTTACGGTTTCATTTATTTGAGGACACGTAATGTCGACCGAAACCTCGCTTAGACGGGGATTTTCTGTAATAGAAACTTTCATTGTAAGAATGGCATCCTTTCCAGATGGTCACACAAACCAGTATGCGTTCGGTGGGGGCATTGAGCAAGGGCTTTAGACGTGACTTGCACTTTTCTCGGTCTATCTTGCACGCTGAAGACAGCGGGACCTTATCCGGAGAAGGCGACCCTTGGGTGTTTTCCCCGGAACGAGGCGTAGTCTTCAGCGAGTTCGTTAAGTTTTTGATGCTCGTTTTTCGAAAGCTTTTCCCATGTAATGAGGGAAAAAGCGAGGGTCTTTGCAGTTGAGGCAGTTCTCCATGTTCCAATAATGCGTCCGCCTTTGAGGATTACCCCCGGATTGCTAACATACTTCCAAACTTCTTTGTGCTGCGCTTTATCTCTTAGTATCATGCCACGATCCCTGAGATCAAGGTAGGGGTCATGGGCTCCGAGGAGCAGTAGTTGATCCTGATCACAAACTTCTTGCGGCAGATTATCCAAGTCCGAAGCACTCATAAAGCCGGTTTTACTCTCGACTTCAATTGGAACAAGCTCGTTGCTCACGGTGCCCCAGAGGCGTTGTGCCTGCTTGCGAGAACATCCAAGCCAGCTCATAAGATCGTTTTTCGTTGCAGGGCCATAACAATGAACAAATTTTCGAACGAGTTCTTTGTCGGCATTGGGTATATGGGTTGAGTTGCGTCCGACCCAGTGTCTGAATGAGGTGAAGGTAGGGCTGGTGCCCTCACGTTTCCCGAATACAATTAGCGAGTAAAATGAGCAAGGACGCAGCAAGAACGAAACTGCTGCATCGCCCATCGTTTGCTTCTGGGGGTTCCCATAGATGGAGGGGTCTTGCCACAAAGCCTGCTTTTCTGCAGGTAAATCTTGGAAGACGATATTGGCAAGAGTGCGATCAAGTGCTTCTTTGCTCGTGATAGCGTGTTCGTCAAGGTAGGCTATTGCCGTTTTCACACGGGCAAGCACCTCTTCGAAAGGCATCTGAAGATGATCGAGCGCCCCTTTGACTCCGGCAGTGTATATCCAGGGATCTTCTCCTTCTTGCGCAATGAGAGGTGTGAGAAAAATATCGCTCTGCTCGGTGGGGAACACAAAAGGTGCGCCGCGAAAGCTCCAGGCTTGCAGTAAGGTTTTCTCTGTGTAAAGTGCGTTGTGTAGTGTTGTGAGCGTACAGGTCTCAAGACGGTTGAAAAGAGATGTTTCCCATGCGCCGGGTGGGCTGTTTTGAAGACCGCAGACTTCAGCTGCTTTTATGATGTCACAAGCCGGCAGCTTTCGATCAAGATGATGAGCTCGAAGGCGGTGGGCGCGAATTTGTTCTGGCTGTAGCTGCATGAAAACCTTTTCTGCGTCAACCATTGGCATGAGGGCTGCTGAAGTGTATTCATTCTAACCTTTTCTTTAGTCGGAAGGAAACGATGTCCCAGACTGAGTCCATGTTCTTCAGAACGAAAGGGGGTATCACTCTATAGTTTGGTAAAATCAAAGTCCTGTACATGCTTGGGATTCACCGTGCAAACACACATAGAAGACCCCGCGCGAACAAATCAATGCAGAAAAGCATGAATCAAAGTCAGATTGCCCGTTTTGTGGTTGATGGGTCTACGGAGAGAAAAACATGCTCTACAAAATGCCTGATGGCAAGGTTGAGCACTTTTCGAGTGGACGAGTATGGACCGTGTCGCAACCACAAAACGTTGCATTTGACATTGAGACTAAGCCATCTGTCTTAGATTCGGATCGTAGCGCGAGCGGGGGCTATCTTGCGTCCTGCGATTTTTTCAATCTTAGCATCTCGCAGGAATGGGTTTTGATACATCAAAAACCCGTTTAGAACCAGCAGCTCGAATCAGCGACTCTATCGAATGAATCATAAGTAGGGCATACTTTCTAATCTATATGCCTAAAGCCCCATGCTCGAAAGCAAAAATGTCAAATAACCTGAGGTTATCTGACATTTTTGGTGCGGGCGAAAGTGTTAGCTCGTGTAAAAGCCGAGCCGCTTCGCGGTTGCTGCGCAAGCCTTGACACTCGCTGTTACGCTGCATGCAAAAGCATGGCAGCGTAATGAACGCGGCGTAAAATCCCTTGCTCACAAGCAGATATGCCAGCCAACCTGAAGGTTAGCTGGCATATCTGGTGCGGGCGAAAGGAGTTAGTTCGCATCAATTTCGCAATCGGCATAAACCGCTTCGCTTGCGCTCGCTATTTATACGATTGCTTCATTGACCCTCACTGTTCGGGGTTTCTCTCACGATAAACCCCGAATGAACCTTAGGCGTAAAGCCCCATGCTCGAAAGCAAAAATGTCAAATAACCTGTGGTTATCTGACATTTTTGGTGCGGGCGAAAGGACTTGAACCTTCACAGGGTTTCCCCCATACGGACCTGAACCGTACGCGTCTGCCAATTCCGCCACGCCCGCACTAATGCTCTTTTTGCGACAGAGCGTCAGGAAATAATACTCCAAATGGGGAATTCAGACAAGCAATGATATGATAGGCAGCGATATGAACGACGAGATGTATAACAACAACCAAAATACCGAGGCCACCTCTTCTCAAAAGAAGAATTTAACTGCGACTACAGTTATTTTATGGGTGTTGGTTGTGCTATGGGCTGGATTCATTTTCCTCATGTCATCCACGACGGGAAATCAAATCTCAACCGGAGAAGGCTTCTTTGCCCAGATATATCACAACCTAAAGATGCTTCAAGCAGAAATTTTCGGACCTCAATTCGATGCTCTTTCGCCCTTTCTGCATTTCATGGAATACTTCATTTTTGGACTTCTACTCAGCTTTGCTCTCAAGCAGCATGTTTCAATCAAGCGCGCTTTCATGGTCGCCATCATTGTCGCGAGCGCCTATGGCATAACCGATGAAATCCACCAGCTATTCGTCCCGGGGCGCGATTGCACTCCCCTCGACTGGTTCGTTGATATGCTCGGAGCAAGCTTTGCTGCTCTGATTGCCTTCTTCGTACAGAGCAGGTAAAGCAGGACAGGGGAGGCCTGAGGTGTCGGATCAGCTCATCCTGAACAGGTATCGTCCGATTGCCGAAGCGGGCTCGGGCGGATTTGCCACCGTTCAGCTTGCGTGGGACACGCGTATCCAGCGCCGCGTAGCCATCAAATGCATTCAGCTTAACGAACACGATGTCGCGCATGGCGTTCTTTCCGGACTCGACGAGGCGCGAACAGCAGCACTCCTTACCGGCAGTAATATTGTGGGGGTCTACGACTTTGAAGTACAGGACACTCTCGCCTACCTCATCATGGAATACGTTGATGGACTGACACTTACGCAGGTGCTCGAGCAATTCGGCGACCAGCTTACGCTCAATACGATTGCGGCGGTGTTTGTAGCTGTTGCCCAAGCCCTCGAAACTGCGCATGAAAACCAAGTCCTACATCTCGACATTAAGCCAGACAACATCCTCATCAATCGCCAAGGACAGGTAAAGGTAACCGACTTTGGTCTGGCCACACTCTCTGATGCTGCAGGATATGGAAGTGCTAGTGGTGGAACAATAGGCTATATGCCCCCCGAACAGATACGTCAAGAAAACCTTGATGCACGTTGCGATGAGTGGGCACTTGCCTCGGTAACCTACGAAATGCTGACAGGCAACAATCCCTTTCTTGCCAAAGATCTTGCCTCGGCGGAAGTTGCCATCGAAGAGGCAGAAATAGTTTTACCTTCGCTGTGTCGTGAAGATTTAGAGCCACAGGCAGATGATGTTTTGTTTTACGCACTCGACCCCGACCGGGAAGAGCGCTATAGCAGTATTGATGAGTTTGCCGAAGAGATGGAAGTATTTTTAGGAAACCCAGCAAAAGGAAAACGTGAACTTGCGGTGTTGGTAGGTGAAGCGCGAGAGGATTTCGAGCCTGAAGCAGAACGCACAGCTCGCATCCCTCTTTTTGATCGTTGGACGGGGCGAACCAAGGAAACAGTTGACCGTGTCTTTAGCTTCCTCAACGCTGCGCTGCTTAGTCTCCTTGCTCTTGGAACCATTCCCTTGCTTAACGGGTTTACTGATCCTATTTTATGGGCCTTGTTCGCTCTTATTTCAATAGCGGCAATTATGAAACCACATTTGGGAGCAATACTTGGCCTGCTCACCCTCTGCGTTTCGCTTCTTATTAACGGGGAGTATCTCCTTGGCATCCTCCTGTTGATTGCAACACCGTGCTGGTGGTTTTTTGTCGCCCGAAAAGGAGCTAACCAGACCAACACGGCACTCAGTCCCGTGCTCTTTGGTTGTTTTGGCTTAAGCCAGCTCAGCCCGATACTGATAGGCTTTTGCCTCACCTTGCGCGAGACCTTCATCAACGTAGCGATGGCCTTGCTTCTAGCGTGTATCCTTGCAGGTTACGGCTCGCAAAGCTTGCTTGGATGGGAGCCATTAGTTTTTGTGCAGAGCGCGAGCTTTGACGTACAAGCAGGTGTGTGGCAGCTCCTGCAACAGCCTTCAACCTGGTGCATCGTGATTGCCTGGTTTGTTGCGGCGGTTCTAATGCGCGTGTTTTGTTTGAGGCAAACGAGACTCTTTGCTTTCTTTGGAGTGTTGCTTGCTACGGCAATTCTATTGTTTGCCGTAATGCTTGGTGCCTGGCTTGGAAGTGGTCAGCAAAGCTGGATTCCCGAGTGGCCTTTGATTATTGGTAGTGTGAGTGCAGGCGTCATCGCAGGCATTCTGTGTCTGTTTGGAGTTCCAATCAGGCCTGATGAAGAAGCCGAAGAATAAGCACCTAAGCTAGCAGATGTGAAATCTTGCCTAACAGTGGCTCAAAGCTTACGCCGCGATTCTCAAAATCAGGCTGTTTGCTTGAGATAATCATAGCGTCATGCACGAAACATCCGGCAAAAGCTACTGCCTCGGAAAGACTTCTGCCTGCTATGATTGCTGCAAGCAAGCACGAACAATATAAATCCCCGGTGCCATGCAGCATATAGGGAAGAAATTCATTGCTAATCTCTTCCATTTCGCAATTTTGGCCTGCTAAGAAATTACGGATGAGCCCATCCTCGCGCTGGATGCCTTTTAGTACGACTTGCTTAGCACCCTTTGCGAGCAAGGCGTCGATGATGCGTTTTGCCTCGTCATCGTTTATGTTCGTGCCGGTCCACTCTTGGTCGAGTATGATAGCGGCTTCGGTAAGATTGGGCGTGAGAATATCAGCTCCGCTTGCAAGCTCGCTCATGGCCTGACAGAGCTCGGGCGTATATGTAGGATACACTTTGCCGTGGTCAGCCATAACGGGATCAACAATGCGAAGGGCATTTGGGTAGGTCTCATAAATTTCTTTGATGCGGTCAACCTGTTCGGGTGCGCCAAGAAAGCCCGAGTATACGGCATCAATTTCTACATCAATGTCTTTCCATGCCTGAAGGTAGTCGCTTAGCATTTCGGTGGTGTCGTGCATATACCATCCAGGAAATGCGGTGTGTGAAGAAAACAAGCCGGTGGGTACAGGGCATACATCACAGCCGGCTGCAGAAAGAACGGGGATCGCCACACCAAGCGAACATTTTCCATATCCAACAAGATCGTGGATAGCGGCAATGCGGGGAATATAATCGTCGTGGCGGGTGTACAGATACGTTTCGTTTGGCTCCATGGTTACATTTGCTGCTTTCTCTTAGTTTTTTTCGGAGTCCTCAGTTTCATCGTCGAAAAAAGACCAATCGTCTTCGGTCTGTTCGTGATTCTTGTACAGCTTACGAGTACGTCGCTCCATGATGACGCAAGCGATGAGCCCAATGACGATTCCGATACCAACCAAAACAGCGACACCTGCATAGGTCTCGAAAAGAAAGTAATAGAGAGCACCTATATCCATGATCACCTTTCTAGAGATGGTTTCCGCAAAGCGCGCACCGTATATAGCCCACTTTAAGAAACTCGTAGTGCACTTACGTAGAGTATACTATTCACAGATAAGTTCAATGGTTTGTGTTCCAGAAATTCCTTAATCCTCGTCAGATGGACTCATGAGACGAGTGGGACGGAAGGCGGAAGGTGCGGCTTCTCGAAACAAAACATCATAGAAATCAGTTGGTTTTCTTACTGGCGGGAATTGCAATCGCAATAATGGTTGTTGGCGCTGCGGGAAGCCCTTTGACTACCATCGAAAAGCAGCTTCGTGACGATGTTAAGCAGCAGGTTGGTGTTCTTACTGATCAGGCGGCAAGCAACGCGGAAGACCATATTCTTATGGTTGAGCAGGCGATACAGGCTTTTTCCGTGCAAAGCACTGACATACAGCAAATCCAGCCAGCGCTCAAGAATTTCATGGAAAGCTTCAACCTGGTTGAGGTGGCATATGTGGGAAAAGACGGACTTTGCTGTCGTGCAGACGGAACACCCTTTACTGCTGAAGAGAGCTCGACTGCTCCCGTAACAAGTGAGCGAAACGGAATCACTTACCACGCCTCCTATCTCAGCTCAAAGGGCGAGTATGTTTACCAGGCTACCAAGGAACTCACTTTCAATGGCGAAGTAATTGGAACTATGTATGTGGGAATTCCTACCGATATGATGATTAGTAAGCAGGAGTTTAGTATCTATGAGGGCAAAGGAGCCTTCCTTCTGTTTGAGGGTGATACAGGAAACATAATCATGGCGCCTACGGGGGAGAATAGTCGTCTAGAGGAGGGAAGCTCGCTGTTTGCTTATCTTGCGTCAGAGCAGGAAAACGATGTGGATGCGAACTTCTTGTCGAGCGCCCACGATGAAGACTCTGTCGATCAGATTAAACGAGCAGTACAGGAGCAATCATCTGTCTTAGTGACCACGCCAATCAATCAGGCAACTTTTTATGTCTGTGTGGCGCCGGTGGGATTAAATGATTACTACGTTTGTGGTCTTGTACCGGAAGAGTCGGTGCGCTCAGAAATAGCTTCGGTCAATATGATTTTCGGCGTCGTATTCGGCATTATCTTCCTGTGTCTTCTTGCGGTCTTGGCAATGTTTTTGTTCTTCTATCGCAAGCGCATGGAAGAGCGTGGGCTTGAGCTCAAAACTCATCTCTATGGGGCTCTTTCAGACAGTTTGGATATGGCGGTTAATATGTACTCGCCTGAAGATGCTATCGTAACCCCGATTGTTGCTAAATCGCGCGAAATCATGGGGTATTCCATGGCCGAATTTATGGGTAACAGACGCGTCGCCGACCGCGTTGATTTATCTGATTCGGGACGAGACATGCTGGGTCATTTGCGTGATGGTAATGTGACCACACTTGAGCGCGGCGAGTTTTCGCTCAGGCATAAACAGACTGGCGACCTGCGCTGGGTTAGCTATTCGGTTACCCCCTTGCTGTTCGAAAACAAACGCCAGCTTCTCGTTGTGTTTCGCGATTCCACCGATGAAAAAAATCTCCAGCTTTCTATGAAGGAGGCTATGGTTGCTGCTGAAACAGCAAATCATGCTAAGTCAGATTTTCTCTCGCGCATGAGTCACGAAATCCGTACTCCCATGAATGCAATCACAGGTCTAACGCAGATTGCGCAAAAACATGGGGACGATCCAGAGCGTGTACAGGAAAGCCTCGACAAGATAATGCTAGCCTCTGACCATCTTCTTATGCTTATCAACGATGTGCTTGATATTTCCAAAATTGAGAGCGGCAAAATGATGCTGATGAACCAGGCCTTTGAATTCTCGGAGCTCATTGAGCAGGTTGAGACCGTCATTAACACACAGTCCAGTCTCAAGGAGCAAAGCTTTTCTGTTGCAAAAGGCGAGCTTTTAGAAGAGCATTTCTTAGGCGATCAGGTTCGACTTAAGCAAGTCTTGATAAACCTGCTTTCGAATGCGGTTAAGTACACGCCTGCTGGTGGACATATTGAGTTTTCGATTGAGCAGCAATGGAGCATTGTGCGCGGTTATGTGCAGGTAACTTTTATCATTTCTGATGATGGCATCGGCATGAGCGAGGAGTTCTTAGAGCATTTATTCGAACCCTTTGTGATGGAGGGTCGCTCGCGAGCGCAGGGCACTGGTCTTGGAATGCCTATCGTTAAAAACATTCTCACTATGATGAACGGCGATATTCACGTCGAAAGCAAAATCGAAAAAGGAACAACCTTTACCGTTGTGCTCACGCTTGAACAGGCCGCAAAAGGCGAAAAGCCCTCGCAGTTAGACTCCCCTAAGGCGCAGAAGGCTGAGATTCAAGTCGAAGAAGAGACGAAGTCAACCCAAATCGAAATTGTTGATAAAAAAGAAGAGCAGAAAACTCGCGATTTGAGCGGTGTGCGTGTTCTTCTTGCTGAGGATAATGAGCTTAATGCAGAGATTGCCAAGGAGTTGCTTGTTGATGCGGGTCTCGAAGTTGATCGAGCATGCAACGGTGAAGAGGTGTGCACGATGTTTGCCGATTCCGATATAGGCTACTACGACATCGTTTTGATGGATATTCAGATGCCATTAAAAACTGGATATGAAGCGACCGCCTGCATTCGCGAGCTTGATCGTGAAGATGCTTTGAGTGTTCCGATTGTTGCCATGTCTGCAAATGCCTTCGCTGAAGACATTCAGGCTTCGCTGCGCAGCGGTATGAATGCGCATGTTTCAAAGCCTATCGATTTGCGATTACTCCTTGAAACCATTTCTGAGCAAACGAGAAAGAAAGAATAACTGCGCTATACTGTGCATACACCAGTCCAGACTATTGATTTGTGAGGTTGAGTCCATGTTGGATATTCGTTTCGTCCGTGAAAACCAAGAAGCAGTCGCTGCTGCAATGAAGAACCGTAATGCCTCCTGGGATGCAGAGAAGTTTTCTTCACTTGACGAGGCAAGGCGCAATGCAATCGGCGAAGAAGAGTCTTTGCAGGCACAGCGCAACACAGAATCAAAAGCCATTGGAACAATGATGGCGGCTGGTAAAAAAGACGAAGCGGAAGCAGCAAAAGAACGCGTTCGCGAGGTTAACGAGAAGCTCGAATCCATTTCGAGTGAGCGTGAGAAGCTTGATGCCGAGCTCAAAGAGATGCTCATGAGTGTTCCAAACATGCCGGCTGACTCGACTCCAATCGGGCAAGATGAAGAAGACAATCCTGAAGTTCGCCGTTGGGGTGTGGCTCCCGAGTTTGATTTTGAGGCGAAAGCGCACTGGGATCTTGGTCCGGAGCTCGGTATTATCGACTTCGAGCGTGCGGTTAAGCTGGCAAAGAGCCGCTTTATTTTACTTGCTGGACTTGGTGCTCGTCTCGAGCGTGCTCTCATCAACTTCATGGCAGATACGCACATCTCTCGCGGGTATAAAGAGTGGTGGTGTCCGGCTATGGCAAATGCCGAAACCCTCACCGGAACAGGGAATCTGCCCAAATTTGAAGATGATCTCTTCAAGACTACCGAGGGGCTCTATCTTATTCCAACTGCTGAAGTGCAGCTCACCAACATTCATGCTCGTGAGGTTTTGGAAGCTGAGCAGCTCCCTTTGAGATATTGTGCCTTTACCCCATGCTTTCGCGAAGAAGCGGGAAGCGCCGGAAGAGATACCCGTGGGCTTATTCGCGTGCATCAGTTTGACAAGGTCGAAATGGTTAAATTCGCCAAACCTGAAGAGAGCTTCGACGAGCTTGAGGCAATGGTTGCCGACGCCGAAAACATTTTGCAACTGCTCGGCTTGCCCTATCGTGTCATTTCGCTTTGCACCGGCGATATCGGGTTTTCGGCTGCGAAAACCTACGATCTTGAGGTGTGGCTGCCTTCTTATGGTGCTTATAAAGAAATATCTTCTTGCTCGAATTGCACCGATTTCCAGGCGCGCCGTGCCAACATCAAATATCGCGATCCGGATAACTTCAAGGGTTCGCGTTTTGTTCATACTCTTAACGGTTCAGGTCTTGCGGTTGGACGCACCATGGCTGCAATCATCGAGAACTACCAGCAGGCAGATGGGTCTATCAAAGTTCCCGATGTCTTAGTCCCTTATATGGGCGGTATCGAAACGATTGAAAAAGCATAGGACAAGCTTTCATGCCTGTTGACAGCGGTACAGCGCAATGAGTGAAGAAAAAAAGAAGCCTACACGACGCTCGGTCAAAAAAGACGTTGAAAAGTCTCGTGCGAAAAATGCGAAAAAGAACCAGGCAAAAAATGAGAAGGCAGAAAAAAAGGCCATAGAGAAGCACGAAGAAAAGCCAGCTAAAAAACCCGCGACCAAGCCTTCTGTAAAAAAGACCGTCGTTAACAATCCTATCGCTGAGAAATCACGCGCAAAAGATGGAAAAAAGAAACGAGGAGATACCTCAACTCGCCTTCGATGGCCCCAGGTAGTGCTCACAATTTTTCTCGTGATAATCGTTGGCATGGCGAGTCTATTTGCCTGGGATCGCTGGATGCGCTATGACGATGCTCAAGACTTCAAAGGTGAATGGATTTATACTTCAGAAGGCAGTTCTGTACCAGTGAGTATTGATGCCGATAGAATTGCGTTTTCTTCCGATGTGAAGTTTCCTTATAGGCTAGATACCTGGGGAAAGACAGTTGACTTCAGCTTTACTGATTTATCGGGTGGGGGCGTGTATCGCTTCTCGCTTGACCGCCAAACGCTCTATATAGCTGAAGACGCAAGCGAGGATATATTCGTAAGTATCCAAGTGTCGCTTGGTCTTGTGGAGCCAAGTGAAGGATTTGACCTTTCAAAAACGACCGTTTTGACCAGGCAAGCTCCCATAGAGGAGGCATTGCCTGAGGAAGTGGTTCCTGAGGGAGGAGTTTCACCGGAGCCAGCCCCTGAGGAAGGACTTACTGAAGAAGGGGAAGTCGCAGCTACTGAAGGCGTAGTTGAGTAGTATGCACACCACCAATGCACAGAGTCCAGCTTGTGCAATTGAGCAGCTAAGGGTTAAGCAGGATCGTATCGTTTGTCTTCTTCAGATTGATAATGAAGCGCATCGTTATACCAGCCCGGAGCTTATACGAGGGCTTTCATCTGATTTTCCTGGTCTTGGCAAACACACCTGTAAAAATGCGTATGGGCCAACTTTTGCGGCGGTAATGGAAAACACCTCAATCCCTCATCTACTCGAGCATCTTGTTATTGATTTGCAAGCAGCTCAATGTCGACAGTCTGCGGAAATATTTGTTGGCACCAGCGAATGGATCGATGAGCAGGCTGGTCGGGCGTGTATTGAAGTCAGCTTCACCGATGATTTGAACGCTTTACGAGCTTTTCGCGATGCGATATCAATTCTTAACAAAGCAGTGATATCCTACGTAAACCGATAGGCCGCGAGTGATAGAGTATGCGATGTCTTCAGCACATATAACATTTGATTACACCGGCGACAAAGTCGCTAACCGCGTCAAGAAAATGCGGACCTCTGCGGTGCGCGATCTGTTTTCTGCGGCAACGCGCGCGGATGTTATTTCATTGTCAGGCGGAATGCCTGACGTTTCTTTATTACCAGAAGAATCTGTCAAGCAAGCGGTGTTGGCGGCTACCGAGGACGAGCGTACTTTAGCCTTGCAATACACGTCTACCGATGGACTCGAAGGAACTAAGCGTGTCGTGTGTGAGCTCGTACGCGATAGTGGAATTCGTGCTCGGCCCGAAGATGTGATGCTCACCTCTGGCGCCCAGGAGGCTCTCGATCTTATAGCGAAGGCTTTTATTGATCCAGGCGATATCATCATCGCTGAAGGGCCTACTTATTTAGGTGCTTTACAGGCCTTTTCTGCCTATGAACCTGATGTGCGTTGTATTCCTCTCGACGACGAGGGAATGCGCATGGATCTTCTTGAAGAAGAGCTGAAAAAAATAGGCAAGGGCAAGGTGAAGTTTCTCTACACCATCCCAAATTTTCAAAACCCTGCAGGCGTTACGCTTGTTCCTGAGCGCAGAAAGCGCTTGCTCGAACTCTCAGAAGAGTATGATTTCCTCGTAATCGAGGATGATCCCTATGGTCGTTTACGTTTTGAAGGAGGGCACGCTCTTCCGCTCAAAGCTATGTCAGACAAGGTTGTGTATTTGGGAACGGTTTCCAAAACCTTTGCTCCTGGCTTGCGAACGGGATGGATTATTGCTGAGAAGTGCTTCTTGTCTCGCATCAATCTGGTAAAACAAGGTACCGACTTGTGTGGAAGTGCCTTTACGATGGTAACAGTCGAACATTATTTCACCGATACTCCTTGGCAGAAAACCTTGCAGAAGTTTATCGAAACCTACCATATGCGCCGCGATGCCATGCTTGATGCCCTCGAAGAATTCTTTCCTCCTGAAGCTACATGGACGCATCCAGAAGGCGGCTTCTTTATTTGGGCTACCTTGCCAGATTATGTTGACACGGGCTCGATGCTTACAACTGCTCTAGAAAATGGAGTTACTTATACCCCGGGAGATTCTTTCTATCCCGATGGAGTAACGGGCAAGAACAGTATGCGCCTTGCCTTTTGTTTTGAAAGCCCTGAAAACCTTCGAGAAGCAATCAGAAGGTTGTCGGTTGTAATCAACGAACGCCTTGAGCTTTACCGGGCCTTCCTTGACGCGGGGGCTATAAAAACCAACGAAACGCGTAAGTAATAGCGAAACGATAAGAGAATGGTGATCGTATGAAGGTAGCAGTATTGATGGGCGGCAGCTCGTTTGAACGTGAATTCAGTTTGAACAGCGGCAAGCAAGTTTGTTTAGCGCTCGAAGAGGCTGGTCACAAAGTTGTTCCTCTTGATACAACACGCGAACTCGTTCCTACGCTCAGAAGCGAGCGCCCGCAAGTATGCTATAGCGCCTTGCACGGAAAGCATGGTGAAGACGGAACCATTCAAAGCCTTTTGGAGTTCTTAGAGATTCCTTTTGTGGGCTCGTCTGCTTCAGTATGCAGAAAAACTTGGAACAAAGCCTTCCTTTCTTCAACGATAAGGGATTATCGCAAACTCGAGCATGGCGCCGAGGCAGCGTTTTGGCCAGAAGGAATTTGTATTTCACGAGATGCCTTCAAAGATATGGGTGCAGCTACGGCGCTTGATCTAGTCGAGCAGCGTATTCCTGGCGGCTTTCCCCTTGCTATCAAGCCCGCATGCGGTGGTTCAGCTATGGGCGTACATAAGGTTACGCAGCTTGATGAGCTGGGCGAAGCTATATTGGACGCTTTGAGCTACGATAGCGAAGTTATCATTCAGCAATGGATTGAGGGAGTCGAACTTGCCGTTTCGATTCTGGGCGAAGGATGGGATGCGCACGCCTTGCCTCCTGTCGAAATCGTTCCAACTGAGGGCCTCTACGATACGGCAGCCAGACTTTCTGCGAATGGTGTAGAGCTGTTTGCGCCGGTTCGGAACTCGTCGTTGAGCGACGATGAAGCGCAGGCACACGCAATTCGAGCCGAAATAGAACGTGCTGCGCTTGAGGCATATCGCGCCTATGGAGTTCGCGATTTGGGACGCGTTGACCTTATCTGGGATGGAGCACAGGCGCGACTTCTTGAAGTTGATATTTCGCCAGGCATGACTGAGCTATCACTTTTCCCTGCGGCCTGTGAAGCTTCTGGCTTGACTATGGCAGGAGTTTTCGACCAGCTGGTCAGCCAATACGCATAAAAACTGGTGCTCTGACACCTGCGATACGCCCTTGTTTTCGCAAGGCATTAGCTAAGCTTTTCTTGGCATGTTGCTCTCGAACGCTGGTGTAGCACAGCTTAGATTCAGGCATCTCGTAGATGAGTCGCATCGGCGGTTTTGCAGGTTTGGTCAAACAGGACTCAGTGTTTTGCTTCGTCATGCGATAAGGTTCTTAACGTCTCGGCAACTATTTAATGAATACCACGCATTTTTCCTGAGAAGAAGGGGAAAGCGAGGGCTATGTCATATAATGTGAAACGTAGAAACCAATGAATACTATGTCTGAAGGAGGCATTTATGGGTAAAGGGATCGGTGCTTTTATCGTTGGTGGTGTAATCGGCGCAGGTATTGCTTTGTTATATGCCCCTCGTCCTGGCGTTGAAACGCGTTCGATGGTGTCAGACAAGGTAAATGATACATGGGGGCAGGCTCAAGAGTTCGGAAACCAGGCTTCAGATAGCGTTCAACAATTTTATCAAGAGGCAACGGTAAAAGGCCAAGAAGCTGCTGCAAACGCTGCAGAAAAGGGTCAGCAAATTTACGAGACAGCTTCAAGCAAGGTTCAAGAAGCTGCCGATAGCGTAAAGCCTGTTTTCACCGAGAAAAACGACGAGCTTCGTGAAAAAATTGAAGCAGCTCGTGCTCGTATTGCTTCGCAGGTTGCAAAAAATGCGGAAGAAGCTAAAAACGCTGTAGAGGATCAGGTTCCTATGGTTGCAAATGTTGCAGAAGACGCTGCTGATAGTGCCAAAGAAATCACTGCCACTGCTGCCGACAAGGTAGAAGAAAAAGCTGAAGACGCTAAAGAAGCAGCAAAAGATGTTGCAGATGAGGCGAAAGATGTTGCAAGCGACGCTGCCGATGCGGTTAAAGATGCTGCAGAAGATGCAAGCAAGAAATAACTTCGTTGTGCGTTTAGTTCAGAAACGCAGGTCTAGAATACAAGAGCATTTTTGTTCACAATCGATTTTAGGGGGCACCTTTACTGGTGCCCTTGAAAGTTAAGCCATGGCAAAGAAACAGCTCATAACCACAAACGAACTCAAAGGAACGCGCGTCCTCGGTGGTAAGCGAGGAAAGAGACGCATCGGCAAAATTAGAAGATTCGTTTTTCACCCAACCGAGAAAAGAGTAGTGGGCTTCATCGTGAAACGCCCCGATTTGTTGTGGATGTTCAAGCGTAAGGATATGTTCGTATCAATCGAAGGCTACGATTTGGTTGACGGCCGCATTGTTATTCGAAGCGAGTCGGGCTCTACCGATAACGCCGCGTACAAAGCACTGGGAATCAACCCGGATGCTTGCGTGCTTTGGATAGGCTTGCCTCTCATGACTAAAGATTCAACAAGTTATGGCACCGTGGGCAATGTCATTTTCAATCAAACAACTGGCCAGGTCAAAAGTGTCGAGTCAGATTCTGGCGTAACGGCAAATGCTCTTCTTGGAAAACGCGAAGTACCTGCAGATATGATTCTTGGATTCAAGAAAGGCATGGGAGTCGCCCTCTCATTATCCGACGAGCAAGCAGGCGAAGAAACAGAGCCTGAGCGAGGCGCCATTCTTGTATCTGAGGAAATAAAAGAGCTCGCAACCGAAGGTGGCGTAGCCGAAAAGGCAGGAGCTGCAACTGCAGTCGCAGTTGATAAAGCATCAAAAACTAAAGACGCTGTGTCCGAAAAAGCAAGCGTGGCTGCAAAGAAGACTGGCGAAGCAGTCAACAAAGGGGCATATGCCACAGGAAAGCAGATTGGCAAGACGAAGGGCATGTTCTCGTCCTTCAAAGAAGAATACAACAAAGCAAGAAACGAAGATGAGTAATAAAGAAAAGCAAGCTAAGCGTTTCGGTAAGGCGGATGTCTTTAAGTTCGTCGGACTTTTGGTTTTCCTTGGCTTGATGACTTTCGTCGTTTTTCTTTTGTGGCCCTACATCAAGGAGCTTTTTACCGAAGGTGGCGTGCAGCGTGTCTTGCATGAAGTCCAAAACGCCGGCGCAGCTGGTGTCTTTATTTTACTGGGATTGCAATTCTTGCAAATCGTAGTTGCCTTCATCCCAGGTGAGGTTACCCAAATTGCCGCAGGAATGCTGTATGGACCGTGGTTCGGTGGTTTGATAATCTTAATTGGCTGTATTATTTCGAGTGCGTTTATCTTTGTGCTTGTTCGAAAGCTGGGCGCGCCCTTTGTGCAAGCGCTGGTGTCTACGAAACATCTTGGAAAATTCGTTGAGTTTGAAAAAAGTGGCAAACTCAATACCTTAGTCTTCGTTTTGTTCCTTATTCCTGGGCTCCCAAAGGATGTCTTTACTTATTTGGTTCCGCTAACAGGGATGCGTATGCGCGATTTTCTCGTGTTGTCAAACATCGGGCGTATACCAGGCATTATGGTTTCGACCTATGCTGCAGGTGGTCTTGTTGAGGGCGACATTGTTTCGAGCATCATCATTTTCTCAATCGGTGCACTTTTAGCTATTTTGGGATATGTATTTCGCGACAAGCTCATTAATCTTGCTGGAAAAATTGGCGGAAAAGCTAAGCAGGTTAAAAACGATGGCTCCGATAAAATCGTGCAGAAAAAAACAGAGCTACACGACAGACGCGAAGAAAGAAAGCAAGATAAGCAAGAGCGTAAAACAGCTAGTGTGTCTGGGCCAGATGAGAGAAATGATTCAAACACTCCCGAGCATTAAGCTTCTGCACCTTTAGATTTTCTTTCGCGAAACAGCCCTAAAGCTTATGTACCCCAAAACTATAAACCCTATACATAAGAGGAAAATCTGCTGTTTCATAAGCTAGATGTGTTGCGCAAGCGACGAAGGTTCTCTATTCGTTTACGGAAACATGACGGTATCGTTTTTGCGTAGTGCAGCTCAGTATTATGATGCATGCACCTCATGATGGGAGAGACAGAATGGATAGTAAGGGCGAAGGAATTGCCAACGGGTCTGGCGATAATTCCATGCACGATGAAATGACCGAAGAGATTAAAAGTGCGATTGAAGAGCTTAAAGCCGCACAAGCAAAACTCGAGGAAATAAAAGCGCGATCTGCTGCTGAGCTTGCTGCTTCTGAAGAAAAAACCGCAGCACAAAAACAAGACGAGCCAGATGCGGTTGATGCTGTCCCAGATGAGCCTATTGAAGTTGAGGCTCAAATAGTGGAGCCGGGCAAAAGCGAAGCGGTGTCACATCCAGGTGAGCCTGCTGATGGTGCTACTTCTAGCGCCCAAAACGTAAGTGCAGATATTCCTAAAGTATCGATTCCAGAGCCTGCTGAGCCCGCTGCTGCGGCTGCAGCTGCTGCCGTAGCTGCCGGTGCTGCACAGGGTACGCAAGGATACCAGATTCCAACGCAGAACAATCAGGTGCCTCCGCAAGGATCGAATACTCCGCCACAAAGCCAGCAATACTATTATCCACAGGGGTATCAAAATCAAGTAATCTCTACCAAAGACCATGTTGCTGCTGGTCTCTTGGGGATATTTCTTGGTTGGCTTGGTATTCATAAGTTCTATTTGGGATACAACACCGCTGGTTTTATCATGCTGGCAGTAAGCATCTTAGGCACGATTCTTACGCTCGGTATTGCTTCGGCAGTCGTGTGGGTAATTGGAATTATTGAAGGAATTTTATATCTCACGAAATCGCAGGATGAGTTCGAACGACTATACATATTCAATAAAAGAGAATGGTTTTAGCGCTTTCACGAGTTTCTTATGGAATGATGCCCGGTAAAGCGGTGCTTTCCTTTAGAATAAACTGCAACGTTCAAGTAACTAATTTACTCTTCTTAAAGGAGGAACTATGCCGAAAATCACTCGAGATCAAGTTCGGGTGCCGGTAGATGTGATGCCGGAATCACGTGAGCTCTACATCGATAACTTTATGAAGGCAACCAGGGAAACTGGTCGCTTAATGCTGTTCGCCTGCGATCAAAAGATTGAGCATCTCAACGATGACTTCTATGGCGAAGGAATCGATATTGCCGATGCAGAACCAGAGCATCTTTTTAAAATCGGCAGTCAGGGAGTATGTGGCGTGCTGGCAGGTCAACGCGGCTTAATTGCACAGTATGCGGCGGATTACCCAGAAATTAACTATCTGGTAAAGATGAATTCGAAAACTAATCTCATCAAAACAAGCCAAGACGATCCTTATTCTCCACAGCTCTACGATATCGAAGCAGTTCTTGCAATGCGCGATGCGGGCGTAAACATCGTTGGATTGGGCTACACGATTTATCTTGGATCCGAATACGAATCAACAATGATGGCTGAAGCAGGCGAGCTTATCGCTCAGGCTCATGCTAGCGGATTGCTCGTTGTGCTTTGGATTTACCCACGCGGTAAGGCTGTTACCGACGAAAAAGCACCGGCTTTGATTGCGGGTGCAGCTGGTGCTGCTCTCTGTCTTGGCGCCGATTTTGTTAAGGTTAATCCTCCAAAGCCTGCCGAGGGTAGCGCCGCTGAGGCTCTCAAGGTTGCATCCATGGCTTCTGGTCGTTGTGGTTTGGTATGTGCGGGTGGATCAACGGTTGATGCACAAACCTTCCTTTCGCAGCTCTATGATCAAATTCACATCGGTGGCGCATGCGGAAATGCAACCGGACGCAATATTCATCAGCGTTCATTAGATGAAGCAGTTCGTCTTACTAAGGCAATCTCAGCTATCACCTTGGCTGATGCTAGCGTTGAAGATGCGCTCGATATCTTTAACGGAGAAGAAGACTTCTCTCTCTAAACTTGCCTACAAGCTAAACGATAAGCCCCTTACGCCAACTGCGCAGGGGGCTTTTTCTTGTTGAGGGAGCTTTAGGGCTATAGGAAAAAATGTGTTGATGAAAAACTGAATAGTTGCAGATAAGACCTCAGAAATGGGGTCTTTCTGTTGATGTCCACCAACAGGTTACTCGGAAAAAATGTGTTGATGAATTTCATCATT
>JBMNSJ010000033.1:0-23969 GCA_050945135.1 Raoultibacter sp. | reverse complement strand
CGCCAGGTTGGTTGCTGTAGCAATGGAATCTGTAGGTCAAAGAAGGAGGGCTGCCTAGAAACTGCTATGATGCTCCAGTAACGATTCTGAGGCGATGACCTCTTACACCAACATTCGCGACACTACCGTATTCGACTACTTTTTTTGCCGCTAGCATTGAGTTAAGTCTATTATTCTCAACATCCTGACAAAATTCACCTAAAGACCCTGCTCCTCTGCTACAAAAAAGCCCTGTGATCTCTGTGCTCATATAGTTCTCGTCAATCATGGGCGTTCCGCAGTGCTCATACATTTCGTGAATAACTTCCAGCAATCCTTGATCGGTATCGAAGTTGAATTTTTCTTTCAACAAAGGAGAATTGCGCTGGTAAAAATAGCGAAGATGCGGAAAGATTTCCTTATCCCATTTTGTGTAGATGCCACCATCGGGGGATCCTTGTCCGTCTATTATTGCCTGACCAACCGAGCGATTGAAGTATCCGATAGCTCTTAGTTTCGCTTGGTCATATTTTGTTTCATCCGTAAGAAATGCTTTGCCGTCTTTGTCGAATACTTCTTGGTATCCCTTAAATTCTGCTCCGTACGTTCCGGTGTATGAACAGGCGACACCCGTTGGGAAAGGAGCGCTCAGGTCATATGCTGCAGATTCGTTATCGCCTATCCGGGCGCCTCTCCTGAGCAAAGCCATTTCAACGTCGGCAGTATTGTCGGGAGATTGAATTGACTTCGGAGCAACAGTAATCCATCCGAAAAACTGAGTGCATCCTCCTGCGGCAAGAAGTGTTGCGTCTGAACGGTACACACGATATTCACCGCTTGGAAGATGGATGCCCACTGCTCCATAGCAAACACCCTTGTCGACAAAAACGTCGGTTATCATAACCTGATCATGGATTGTCACAGCACTTTCTGCCCGCTCGGTATCAGACCAGCGCCTCATGAAAACGAAGTCCCATCCTTTTACCGTCGGGAAATCATAGAAAAGTTTGATTGTGCCGTCTGGATTTCGATTCGCCATTACTTCGCCAAAATTCATGTGGCTATTGATCCCAAGATGGTAATCATCGTTCTTTTTTGCTTCAAGATAACGTGCGGAATCCAGCGATGTATTTGCTTGATTTGCCGCCATTTGCTCGTAGAATGCGGCATTGTCTGCATCAGATTTCGTTGAATCATAATAAGGTAAGTTTGTTGGCGTAAACGCTCCCCAGTTCATGCCTGACGCACCACTGAAACCAAAGGGACCCTTATCAACTACTAAAACTCTTTTCCCGGATTTAATCATTTCGCGGGTTGCCGTCATGCTTGCCAGCCCTCCGCCAATTACCAAGATATCGGTATCAAACACCTTATAGGGAACATTTTGACCCCCAATTCCCTGAGAACCGGTATCCTTTGCACTGCTACTTCCACCTTGACTGTCCGCACATCCAATCAAGCCGCCACCCATAAACAAAGCAGCACCTGCAGCAAAGCCGCCACTCTTAAGAAACGATCTTCTTGAGAACGCTGAATGAGATTGGTCTTGTGGCGTCTTACTGTGTTTCCTTTCCATAGAAACCCCCTTTGAAATTTCCCGACACTTCATGGAGTCAGGCTATTGAAAAAAATGGGAGCAGAAAAGAACGAATACTCTTTCACTACCTGTCATGGTAAGCTTTACAGATCCATCTATCTGGGGAGTTGATGCGATAGTGAACGAAAGACAAGAGAAGTATTTCCTTACTATTGCTGAGGAAGGGTCAATATCTCGCGCTGCTGATAGGTTATTTATTTCTCGCCAGGCTTTATCAGGCAGCATTAATGCACTCGAAGCAGAACTTGGAACCTCTCTTTTTAGGCGAAGTAAGTCTGGCATATCTCTTACGCAAGAAGGCGAGTTATTGAAAGAGTATTGTCTAGATAAAAATGCTCTTTGGGGAAAGTTTGTTGACCAAATTGGCTTTAAAGAGCTTGCTCCAATTAAATTAGGTGGACAATTCGCGTTTGCCTCAGAGTTTTTTCTCGATCAACTAATGGATCTTTGTGAGCATTACGATCACACAAAGATAGAAATGCATCAGTGGGATAATTTCAATGAGCTGATAAAGCACCTTAAGAACGGCTCTCTTGATCTCGCTTATGTTTATGCTGAGGTCGAAAAAGAAGGACTCATTTGCCATAAAATAAAGGAAAGACAAGCAGCTATCATTTTCTCGCA
Source organism: Raoultibacter sp. (assembly GCA_050945135.1). Classification (GTDB taxonomy): domain Bacteria; phylum Actinomycetota; class Coriobacteriia; order Coriobacteriales; family Eggerthellaceae; genus WRIS01. The sequence continues at coordinate 21,769 of JBMNSJ010000033.1, read as the reverse complement.
ACATTCTAAATTGCTTCAGTATGACGTGATTGATTTCAAGAACGATTTGAAAAATGAAAGAATATTCATCTATTCTGAAGACACTTTGAGCATCCTCGACTCTGCCGTTAAAAAAGAAAAACTCGATATGGTCTTAGCTGCAACAAACCAAAAACTACTACAAAAAAGAGTGAGCAGCGGAGAGGGCGTATTTATTCTTCCCGAAACAGCAGCAAAAGCATTAACTGACGAAACTATCACTTGGAGACCGCTTTTAAACTTTCCGCTCAAGTTTGGTGTCTATCTTCTTTATCCAGAATCTTTATCACAGCAGACAAAGGCCTTCGTTGACTACGTAACTAGCCATCTTAGCGGCGAGTGTTAGCTTCTGCTTTTAAAAGCACGCTAAAACCTGATCCTTCACTTTCCTATTGATTTTTGCTTTCAAAGGTGCCTCTTTGTTGGGCAGGGTTCGAGCAGTTGCTTTCATCAGCATTACTCAGCTCCACCACTTTTCAGGCTAAGTAATCTTTCATTCTCTTACTTATATCTACAATCTTAATTGAATCCTCGAAGGGTTCATTAGACACTTACAATTTTTCGCGTGCTTACCATCGAACCTCAATTTGGCAATCATATAAATAGCGAAGCGCTTCTCGCTATCTCTACCTTGGTCGATATGTCGATTCCATGGCACTAAAAGTGTTTCACTTGCTCATTTGCGCACCTCATGGCAGGAATTTTCAAGCTGCATCTTTAGCCATCAGGCATTATGTAAAAATCCAATGATGAGAGACGTGTAAACGGCGGAGAATTTGCAAGCGAAACGGTTTTTGTGCCGCAGAGAGGGCTAATTCATCAATGTAGGTAGTCCAGCTCTCGATTCTGAGCGAGAAAACAAAAAGATGGCAAGCACAGCAAGCTGGCAAAAAAATAATTCAAAAAATTTTGCCCATCCTCATCAGGCGTGTAAGAAATCTGTATGGCCTGTGTCAAAGATTCGCTGCAAATCTGTAGCTTTCGCTATTCATCATGTTTTCAGATGGCAATGAGCGGAAGGCTGAATGTGAAATCAAACAAAACTCTAATTTTCGGAATCATAAGCGGCCTGCTTTGCGCCGTTGCCGTCTTTGCGTTTATGCAGAGTGTCCAGGGCGAGGCTGATGCGGCGCGTGCCGAGACGCTCTCACGATTTGGTGGCGAGCAAGTTGACGTTTGTGTTGCGCAAAGAAACATTGCTGCTGGAGAAAAAATCGATAGTGCAAATGTGACAACAAAGCTTTGGGTTGCCGATTTGCTCCCTAAAGACGCAGTATATTCGTTCTCCGAAGTCTCGGGGAAAGAAGCGTCATCAAGCATTTTGGCAGGTGAGGTTCTTTCGTTTCAGCGCTTCGAAGAGTCAAGCGCAACAATCGAGATTCCTGAGGGCATGTGCGCGATTAGTGTCCCGGCAAAAGACGTACAAACCGTGGGAGGCTCGCTATCTGCAGGAATGAGAGTGGATTTATACGCAACAGGTGTAAGCACCGATCTTCTTGCGGAAGATGTCGTGGTCCTCACTACCAATGTCGACGGGAATGAGGATAAATCTGGAGAGTCAGTTTCTTGGGTGACGCTCGCCTTAGAGCCCGAATCGATTCAAGAAATCATTGCAGCGTCGCAGAAACTCGAGCTGTATTTTGTCCTTCCTAGTTCAAGCGAAAAGGAGAAGTCATGATGGAAAAGAAGGTAGTGCTGTGCGCAGACACTGAGAGTATTAAGAATCCATATATCGTTGGTCTTGAAGGAGAGCACCTCGAATCCCAAGACTGGCTCCGTGTATTTTGCAGCGCCGTAGAGGCACGGGCTCATTTGAGCCAGAGCACGAGTGATTGTGAGGTATGGGTGGCTTCAAGCGACGACGTTGATGCTATAAATTTAGCAGCGGCTTTGAAGAAAGACTCAGTCACACGACAGGTTTACTTGCTTGCATTTCAGGGTTCGGGATCGTTGAAAAGTAGGGCGAGTGCCGCGGGCCTCGATGCTACACTTTCGCAACAGGATTTTGTTAGGCGCTATGCCCAATTCAAGCAGATGAGTTTTGCCTCGGCAGACTTTGCGGGCAATAACAGTAAAGAGCGCAGTGACTACCTTAATCGTTTCGACGCATCGAAAAAACTTCAAGCCCCGATACAGGAGAATCCCTCGCAACTCTTCCGGGCTCAGTCTGGAGGAAAAGCTATTCAGGCAAACTCAGCTCATGTCCTATCTGTTGTGAGTGCGAGTGGGGGTTCGGGTAAATCAACGGTTGCGGTTCTTTCTGCGCTCCTTTCGCAAAGCCTTGGATTCAGCACCCTTCTTCTTGATATGGACATGCAGTTCGGCGACATGAAGTTTTTCCTAGGAGAAGAAGACCCACTCACGATAGATAAAGTGCTCGCAGATAAGCAGTTAGTCATGCAATTAAAGCCAAAGGGTTCTCGACCTGCACTTTTGGCTGCTCCGGCTAAGCTTGAGCAGTCGGAGTTGCTTACCGCAAGAATTCCTGAACTGATTGATTGCCTGAAATCATCATTCGAGGTAATCATCGTGAATACGGGTGCCTTTTGGACAGACCAACATATTGCTCTGCTCGAAAGAAGCACAACAGGGCTTTTCATCGTGGACCAGCACGCATCATCAATCCGCGCGTGTAAGCATGCACTTGATTTGTGCGCGCGTTGTGGCATTGCTGCAAGCCCGTTCCTGTTTGCAATCAATCATTGTGCCAGAAATGCTCCTTTTACTTCGATTGATGTCTCTTGCACACTGCAGGGTGCCCACGTAGTTGAGCTGCAAGAGGGTGGGCGCGAGGTTGCCGATCTTTTAGGTGCGGGCATGCCTCACGATTTAGTAGAGGGAAAAAACGACTTATGCCAAAGCATCGAGAAGATGTTGCTAGACGTGTTGCCAAAAACCGAGGCGACAGCAGAAAGGCTCCAACAAAAAAGCGAGGGAAAGCGTTTTCGGATAAGCCGAAAGCGGAGGAGGGTGGCATGTCTTTAGTCGACCGCGTCAAGCTTGCTACTAGACAGACCGAAGTCTTTGTTGGGCATGAGGAGTCCAGGCAGCTCGAAGCTCTGAAGCAATCACTTAACCAACGAATTAGCTCTGATGAGATTGCTGCTATTGCTGCCAAGAGTCCTTTTCGAGCAAAAAATGAAATCAAAACCGCTTGCGCGCGCATCTTCGAGGAGCCAATCTGGCTTGATGTGGCTGCTGAAACCAAAGAGCAATTGATTGAAAAACTGATTGATATGGTGTTTGGGCTTGGGCCTTTAGAGGGAATGCTCCAAGACAACGAAATAACTGAAATTATGGTCAACGGGTCGCAGTCGGTGTTCTACGAAAAAGACGGAAAACTATATGCAAGTGATTATGTATTTGCAGATAACGACCAAGTACGCGCGTTGATTGATCGCATCATTGGACCATTGGGGAGGCGAATCGACGAGGCTTCGCCGATGGTAAACGCACGCCTCAAACAGGGGCATCGGGTACACGCAATAATCCCGCCTTTGTCGCTTGAGGGCCCTGTGCTGACTATTCGAAAGTTTAGAGAGCACATTTTTACGCTTACCGAAATGCGTGAGATTGGAACCATCGACCAGGGTGTGAGGCAGTTTCTTATCTGGATGGTGCTTCTGCGAAAAAACATTGCCATATCAGGTGGTACGGGAAGCGGCAAAACTACCTTTCTCAATGCGCTTTCTTGTGAAATTGAAGAAACAGAGCGAATTATCACCATCGAAGATTCAGCAGAACTGAAATTTTCAACACACCCTCACGTGGTACGGCTAGAAGCGCGACCACGCAATGCTGAGGGTACAGGAGAAGTTACCATTCGAGATTTAGTTATCAACGCTCTCAGAATGCGACCTGATCGGATAATCGTTGGAGAGTGCCGAGGTGGTGAAGCCCTCGATATGCTGGTAGCTATGAATACGGGCCACGATGGTTCACTCACGACACTTCATGCGAACTCACCAGCTGATGCGGTGATGAGGCTGGTAACTATGGTGCGCTACGTGGCTGACCTACCCTTAAGCGCAATAGAGGCACAAATTTCGGGCGCAATCGATGTGCTCATTCAAACTGCTCGTGCAATCGACGGACTTCGCTATGTTCAAGAGATAGCACTCTTTCGCATGTCGGACGACCGATCGCGATGCGAGGTGGATACCTTGTTTAGGCGAGACGAGGGGCAGGATAGCGGCGTTTGGAGCGCCCTGCCAAGCTGGCTTGATGAGATTGTGTCAAAAAGAATTGCGAGCCAGAAGGAGGTTAACGCATGGAAACAGCAAGTATTATCTCCTGCGTAGCTTTTGTTTCTGCCTTCTTTTGTGCATCTTTCTTGGTTCCGCACCTGGTAGAAAGTGTTCAATCAAGGCGTGAGTCAGGACGGGTTCAGCAAAAGACTCTTGGAGAAAAAGCTGGCTTCAGTACTGTCTTGAGAAATGGCGTTTCGTGGCTTAAGCCCTTGGCGGCTTTTCTCCTGAGAGAGCCACGTATTCGAAAATTTTGCAAAGATGCTCAAGAGATTTACGAAGCTGAAGGCTTTCGTACAACACCCACAAGCATTGCATCTATTATCGCCCTGCTCGCACTCATGTGTTTTGTTGTGGGTTCAGTAATTGGTTCCTCGTGGATATTTGGCTTAATCCTCGTGGTGGGTCTAGTGCTTGCTTTGGTCTCACTGGTCAATCACCAAAAAGAGATTCGCATTGACGCCATCCGCGAAACAGTCCCCGATGCTTTGCGCTCCATGAGTGTTTGTTCGCAGGCAGGACTTTCTTTGCAGCAAACTTTCGATCAAGTATCCTCCGAAATTGAGGGGCCACTCAAGCTCCTGTTTGTTCATGCAGCAAATGATCTTGCCACCGGTAAAACAGTGGGCAAGGCTTTAAAGCGGTTTCAAGATGAGTCTCAAACCAACGAACTTGCATTCGTGGCAGTAGCTCTCGATGTTCAGCATAAGGCAGGAGGAAGTCTCAGGCAGGTGCTTGATGCGGCACGTGATTCGGTAGAAAGCGAGCTTGAGCTGCGGCGAAATCTTCGAGTGCAAACAGCCCAGGCAAAACTTTCCGCGCGAATTGTAAGCTTGATGCCCTTTGTTCTGATTGCGGTTTTCTCCTTTTTGTCGCCAGGATTTCTCGCGCCGTTTTTTAATAGTATCGAAGGCATCGCCTTGCTGTGCTTGGCTATTTTGATGCAAGCAAGTGGGATTCTTTTGGTCCGGCGCTTGCTTGATGTGGGGCGTGGTTAAGATGAACGCTGCCACAGTTCTTCCTCTATGTGCTGGGCTTTTTGCTGCTTTGTCGGGCGCCCTATTGAGCCTAAGCTGGCAGCGAAAGCGAGCTCAGGCAAGCTATCGCAGGAAAGTCAAAGAACAACAACTGGGAATTACGCTTAGAGGTGATGTGTCTGGTCACCACAAAAGCAAGGGATTACCAGAGACCATTGTTGGGCTTATGCAAACTCAAAGCGATCTGATTCGCTTAAGGCCTCGAGAAATCTATTTTACAAAAGGTATATGGCTAGCTAATACCCAAAAATTCGATAAGGATGTGCTTAAAGCTGGTTTAGAAGGAAAGGTAACACGCCTGGGCTATTGTCACGCCCGCGCTTTGCTTTGTATTGGTGGAGCTCTGGTGTGTGCGTTGTTCGGGGCGGTTTTTTCGACTGAGTTACTGGTTGTTGGCGTGCTTATGGGTGCTTTTATGGGTTGGAGAATGCCAGCCTGGGCAGTAAAGCGGCAGATTGAATTACGTAAACGGGACCTGGAAGACCACTTATCTGAAATGCTTGAAGTAATATCGCTTGGCCTGCGAAGTGGGCTTTCTTTTGACCAGAGCTTTGAGCTTTACCATGAACACTTCCAGACAAGCCTCGGAACACACGCCGCATCGGTTCAACGTACATGGCAGCTCGGTCTCAGTAACCGGGAGGATGCCCTACGATCCTTTGCGCAAGCTTATGATTCGTCAATGTTTTCACGAGTGATAGAAAACGTTATTCGCTCTTTGCGCTTCGGATCGTCATTGGCGGAGAGTTTTGATTCTGCCGCATTGGAAGCGCGACTTATCCATAAAGCACATCGAGAAGAAGAAGTTGCTAAAGCGCCAGTAAAGATGCTGGTTCCAACGGCAGCGCTTATTTTACCGGCAATGTTGCTGTTGGTCTTGGGGCCAGTTCTATTAGAAATGATGCAAGGTTTTTGAGTGGGAGGAAAAATGAATACAGTGGATAGTATTACCCGAAAGTTTTATTGCAAGCTCAGCGTGCAGGTATCAAAATTCAAAAGAGATATACGAGGTCAGGGCACTGCTGAATATGCAATCCTGGTTGGAGTGCTTGTCGTAATCGCGATTTTAGCCATAACTATATTTCGTCCGAAAATCCAAGAGCTTTGGGACGCAATTGTTGAAGGCATCAACGGGTTATGAGTCGAATACTCAACAAAAAGGGGCAAAGCACGGTTGAGTTTGCACTGATTACTGCAGGTTTTGTGGGACTGATTATTGGCCTGGGCGCTCTTTGGAATGTTTTAGAGACTGGCTTGTTCGTTGAGCATGCTCTCGCAAGCGCCTCTCATCATGTACAAGAAGTTTCGGTGGGGGTGGTTGGTGATGTATTCCTTTACTGAGAAGGTGGTCGAGACAAAAGCGCAGGCAACTATTGAGGCTGCACTGCTCATCCCCGTGGTGTTTATCCTGCTTCTTCTTATGATTCAGCCGGCTATCATTTTATACAACCACATGGTGATGCAGGCTGCCGCAAGTGAAGGCTGTCGTTTGCTTGCCACAAAGACTGATGTGGCGGGTGCAAGCAGCGAAAAGTGCGAATCATATATTTTAAGGCGCCTTGGCTCCATTCCATCGCAAGACAACTTCCATGTTCATGGGGGAGACTGCAGTTGGGAGATTCAACTTACCGGAAACGAATCAACATCGCAGGTACAGGTCAGCATAAAGAACAAAGTTAAACTCTTGCCGCTTTTTGATGCTTCAGGTTCATTGTTGGGAATTACCGATAGTTCGGGAGTGTTCACGCAAGAAGTCGTTGTGGAGATGCCAACTCAGGCTGCATGGGTTACCGAGAGTGAATTTGGGCTTAATCCTCAAGCATGGATTGAAAAGTGGTCATCATGATAACAAAGGAAACTCAGAAGATATTTGAAGGGGGCGAAAGCAAGCCTCACGAAGAGCAAAAAGCTAAACGAGCATTTCATTCCGAGGAGGGTTTCTCAACAGCAGGCATGGTGTTAGCCCTGCTCATAACCTTGTCCCTCATCTTCACTTCTGCTCAGGTGTATCAGGTGAACTCGGCGTCAGCCACAATACAAAATGTTGCTGATGCTGGTGCGTTGGCAGCAGAAAACGTAGTGGCAGAGTTTTATATTTTAGTACGCATCTGTGATGCGATAATCCTCTCGCTTTCTCTCACTGCAATTGTTGCAATGGGCTTAGGCTTGGTAGCTCTTTGTGTTCCGGCAACTGCGGCACTTTCCGAAACTCTTATTAAAGCGGGAAACGATCTTATGAAGGCACGAAATAGCTTTGCAAGCAAAAGCGCTGACGGTCTTAATAATCTTCAGAAACTGCTCCCTTTCTTAAGCGCTGCAAATGCAGAAGCGGTTATGAGCGCGAACTCGGGAGGCTCTATGAATGCTTCGTATAAAGGGATTGCAATCTTGCTTCCTTTCGATGGAGAAGAGATTTCAATTGGAGCCATCGATGCGACAGAAAAGCTTGGAGACGATCTTGCTGCGAGCGAAGACCAGATTAAGGAAGCCGCGCAAAAAGCAGAAGAGGCAGCGCAGAAAGCGCGGGGGCTAAAAGAGCGAGCTTTTATGCATGATTGTGGCAATGCGCCTGCATATTGCATGCAAGAGAGAGCAGGCCATCTTTCAGATATAACAGGAAGCGAAAATCCGCAGTATCGATCGGTGGATACCTGGAGTTTTTCGGTAGCGCTCAAGCGTGCACAGGCATATTATCCTTACCGTTTGGCTAACGAAGCTCCTACCGATAGTTCGGTTGAAGGACAGGCAGATTCGGCATTACGGAAACGGTTTTACGCATATGCCATAGAAGAGCTTTCAGCTGGATTTGTTCATGAAGAAGAGGCTGGGCGCTTTGACGCTTTCTTTCCTCTTTTGCCGAAGAATACAAGTGAGGTGAGGGAGACAGCTCTTTATGCCGAGCAGATTTACCCAATTACCCAAAACGCTTCTGGTGATCGTACTATGCATGCGTGGGATGGCTGTCCAAACGTATCTTCGCAGGTGTTGAGTGGTAAGGGCTCAATTTCGCAGATGGAGGCAAGCGCTTTTGCAGCATGCAATCTTTGTCAGTTTGCTCCTTCAAGTATGGGGAAGGTTGCTGCTGCGTCGAGCTCTATTGAAAACGGCTTCGAATATCATTATCGCATTGTTGCTGAGGCGGCGCGTGACTATCAGCTGGCCAAAGAAGAATACGCACCCTATGCTGAAGAAGTTAAAGAGCTCGCTAACGGCTTGCTCGAGCAGATAAAAGAAGCGCTTTCCCAGGCATCTTCATATCGTATAAAAGCTTATCCGCCAGGTAGATTTGGGGCAGTCGCGCTTGTCGTAAACACGCAAGAAACGCAGGCTTCGCAAAACTTCCCGTCTTCCTTTGTTATCGGCGAACATACACTTGGCGCTCAAGCTGCGCTATCGGCAGCAACGCTTGTAAGCGACAAACCAGAGGAAGGCAAATCGGTTCTCAGTTCGCTCCTTGATGGGGTGGCAGCAAAAACAGAGGGAGTCGGTCTATTCTTGGTAGATGGATTACTCGATCTCTGGTCTTCGATTTTGTATACATACACTCAGGGGCAAGAGGCTTTCGAAGAAGGATTTGCAAACGCACTCGATTCTATTCCTTATGCGAGCGAGAGTGGATTGGGAACTTGGGCAGCCTCGGCGCTCTCTACGCTTGTCGAGAGTTTGGGGCTTGAACCAGCCGAGCTTGACGCGCCAAAGCCGGTAATTGTTAATTCCGCCCATGTGCTCACAAAAGACGATTCAAGCTTCTCGCAAGGGCTTATGCGAGTGAAACAGGAATACCTCTCGCTCGAAGGGTCGGGCTCGGGAAGTATCTTCGACGCTTTTTTGAGTGAAGTTGAAGCACGAGCACTCTCTTCAGTTGAAGAATTCGAGGGCGAAATAACCATTTCGTCAATTGAGTTGATGGGAGAGGACGGCCCTTCAGTTCCGATAACGATAGCCCTTCCGCCGTCGGTAAAATCCGGAGCGAGTGGTCTCATTCATCAGGCAATAGATTATCTATCAGGTATTGGGTCGAGCATCTCAGGGGTGAGGCAATGGGAATAAAGCTGAAAGATATTTCGGGTCAAATGACAGTTGAGTTCGCTGTTGCTTTCCCCGTGATGCTTGCGATAGGTCTTGTTGCCACGAATGCACTGTTGTTCTTTTCGGAGTGTGCGGCTTTTGATCGAATTGCGCAGGAGGCTATCAGGGAGCATGCAAGTTCACCCGCTTATGAGCAAACAATAGATCAGAGTGCGGCGCTGGTAGAGCAAGAGATTGCTTGTCATTTCGAGAGAGATTATCTCGACACATCTGTTGAAGTTTCTCAAAGTGGATCAGGTCAGGCTTGTTTTGTAGCACAACTGAATTTCTCACCCAATATATTTGGCATGGGAGTTCGCTCCGAGGTGTTTGGAGTTTCGCTCCCACAGCTCAAACATTCGACTTCTCTGGTATTGAGTCCCTATAAACCGGGAGTCTTGCTATGAGGGAAAGAAGAAGAAGAGTTGGTCAAAAGCAGGTAATGCATAGCCGAAATATCAAGAACGCGGTTTTTGTGTTGGTAATCTTGCTTGTCCTGGTTTTCCTTATCGAGCTTGCCTTCAGTGCAATTCCACATACTCGCAGCGCTGAGTCCGTTTCGCCGATTGATGAGGTTTCACTTGAGGTCATTATGTCTGAGGTGGGCTTAGATGGCATGCGCGGGAAGGTGTCAGCGGAGTTTACAGAAGAGGTTCTCGATCTTTCCCACTACTCAGAACTCTACGTATCCGAGACAGAAAGCGTCATCTCGTTTCTCACATCAGAGAGCCCGGAGAGCCTCTTTGCTGGTTGTACGGAAGAGCTTTGCGCGAAAGGGTGGACACGTGTCGAAAGTGGTCAAGCAACTGCCTCTTCATTTGTTAAAGGAGAAGGTCGTTATACCTGGTTGTTTTTGGACTGCGCTTCGATAGGAAATGATACCTCGGCTTTAATTCAGTTGAGCTAACGAGGAGAAGGGTATATGCCGTGAGCTATGTAGAGAAAACGAAGCAGATTGTGTTTCTGACCAGCTTCATAGAGCGTCTCAGAGGACTTTTGTTTATGAAACCACGAGAGTCCTGGTTTTTATTTTCGCCGTGCAAGGGAGTTCACACCTTTGGGATGCGCTATGCGATTGATATTGCCTTTCTTAATCGAGAGGGCGTTGTGCTGGAATCTTTTCGAGGCGTAGCAGCAGCGAAAAAAATGAAGCATAGCCAGGCGTCTGTGGTCATCGAGCGATTTGAATCGCAGGAGCCATGGCTTGATAAGGGCGACAGGGTGAAGCTGGGGATTCTATCTTCACCTGTGGAAAACGGTTACAAGAGATAATAGGAGAGAAAAATGAAAACATGTCCAACTTGTGGTTCACAATGCTTTAAAGATATGGAAGTGTGCTTTGGCTGCATGCATCAATTCGATGAGAGATTAGGTGCGGTGCAAACTCAAGAAATTCCGGTACAGGCTAAGCCGTGTATTCCTTCACCTCAACAAAATCCAGCGGCGTTTTCTGCTCAAGTGCCTGCCGCGGTAGAAAACCAGAGGCCAACGGCACCAGATGACCCCTTTGAAATAGCCCAACTTGAATTGAATGTACCCGGCGATTATCAAGCACAAGCTGCAACACACAGCCTCGCACGTAAATCTAAGCCACGCCATGCGGCCCCGGTCAGGACAGATGCAACAGTCTATCAAGAAAAAGAGGCTATGCCTGTGATTCAAGCAAGCTATCGTTTGGTGGTTAGCTTAGAGCCTGTTTAGTCGCGAGGCTGCATACAAAGTTGCCTAAAATGCATACATTTTCATCTTGATTGTATTGATATAATAGCTCCAATTTGTGCAAATACATCAAGGAGATCACCCTATGAGAACAGTCAATCAGGAGCATGTTGATGCAGTCCTCGAACTCATTAATCAAGCTCCATATTTTCAATTGCTAAATATGGATATCCAAGAACTCGGAATATCCCATTGTAAGATTGAAGTGAAAATAGAGCGCAAGCACCTCAACGCTTTTGGCGGTGTCCATGGTGGTGCGTATGCTTCGATTCTTGATACGGCAGCGTACTGGGCATGTTATTGCGAAATGGAAGAAGATCAAGGATTTATTACCATCGATCTTGATTCGGATAATCTTCGTGCAATCGATGAGGGAACGCTTACCGTTATCGGTAAAACCGTTAAGGTCGGACGCAACATCTGTCTTTGCGAAGCCGAGGCTCGTGATGAAAAAGGTCGTCTTATCGCAACCTGTAAATCTAAGCAGTTTGTCGGCAAAGAGCTTCAGCCAATTAGTGCAGCCGTTGAATCGCTTGGATCAAAGCCACTTCCCCCAAAGTTTCTCGACTAGGCAGCAATCGCGCTTTTGAAATAGTTCACGTAACTCTCCTGCTCTTTGGTGACTGGCGTGATTCTAAAACAACGAAAATCGATAATTTGAGGCAGAAAACACGTCTCACTAGTCGATTTTCGGCTGTATAGCTAGTTTGCAACTTGCAGCCGCCACAGCTTGCATGTATCACGCCTGGTCAAGCAGGCTTCGCTCCGATTGCAATACGAAATACTCGCCTAAATTTGCAAGCGAGAGCACTTTCGTGCCCTGCGAAAGCCTTTTTGCGGAATTAAGCCTTTAACTCGCAAGTGAAGTTTGCGTTGGACTCCTTCGGGTGTGAAGTAAAAAGAAAGAGCTCGTAAGCTCTTTCTTGTCGGTACCTGTTTTTCGCCGCTCAACCAGCTTGTTGAGTGCTCAACTTAATCTAAGAAGTTAAGAACTGCCGATTCAATCGAGCTGGTTTCTTTGTCAATAACATCTGAAAAGCGAATCTCTAGACTATCGAGCGAGGCAAGCCCTTCTGGAATATCGGTGCAGCCAGTTTCTTGCGCAATCTGCTCGTTAAGCTGGCATCCAGTGAGGGATTCTACATCTGATGGCAAAGCCGCACCCGGAGCGATTCCATGCAAAGCGCGGTATACGTTCTCGCCGAATTTTGCCCAGTGTGCCGTTGAGGCAACCAGAACAGGGTTTTCTCCACGAAGGCGCTCTGCTGCCTGGAAAGCAACAGCGGTATGGGGGTCAAGCAAATAGTTGTAGGTTTCAAATACCTGCTTAATGGTTGTGAGGCAGCTTTCGCTATCAATTGAGTCCGAGGTAAAATCAGCACGCAATTTCGCAAAAGTATCCTGGTCGATTTTGAAAGAACGCTTTTCGCGTAGGTCTTTCATCCAACTACAAATTGCTTGCGGATCGCGCCCGGTAAGCTCGAAAAGTTGACGCTCGAGGTTAGACGAAACAAGAATGTCCATCGAAGGCGAAGGGGTTAGCATGAAATCGCGATCCGATATGTCATATGTGCCTGTGTTGATAAAGTCGGTTAACACGCGATTTTCGTTGCTCGCGCAAAACAGCATATCAATCGGTGTGCCGATTTGTTTGGCATACCATGCCGCAAGAATGTTTCCAAAATTACCCGTTGGAACACAGATATCGAGCAATGATCCCGCTTCAATCTTTCCTGCCGCAACTAATTCTGCATAGCTCGAAACATAGTAAACGACTTGAGGTAGAAGACGTCCCCAGTTGATAGAATTTGCACTCGAGAGGGCAACGCGCTTGTTCTCTAAAAGCGCTTCGTTGAAAGAGCTGTCGTTGAAAACCGCTTTTACGCCAGTTTGGCAATCATCGAAGTTGCCATTAACGCCCCATACGACAACGTTTTCGCCCGACTGAGTAGCCATTTGCTTGAATTGAATGTCGCTTACACCACCATCTGGGTAAAGAACTCCAATTTTTACGCCCTCTTTATTTTTGAAGCCTTCAAGGGCAGCTTTGCCGGTATCACCTGAGGTTGCCACAAGAATCAGGAACTCGTGATCAAGCTTTCCCTGTTCAGTGAGTTTTTGCGCGCTGGCAGAAAAGAAATTTGGTAAGCATTGGAGAGCCATATCCTTGAAAGCACTGGTTGGCCCGTGCCACAGCTCGAGAATGTGAGTTTTTTCGTCAAGCGAAGTAATGGGGCAAATCTCAGAGTTGTCAAAGTTTGACCCGTAAGAAGCCTCCATGAGTGCCGCGAGATGCTCATCACAAAAATCAACACCAAATGTTTGGTATATTTTTGCAGCACGCTTTGCATAGGGAAGTTTCGCAAGGTCTAGTATTTCGTCAAGAGTGAGCTCAGGAATACTCTCTGGCACAAAAAGTCCTCCACCATCAGCCAATCCTTTGATGACTACTTCCGAAAAGAGAGGAGAATCGTTGTTCAAACCTCTTGTATCGATGTAATGATTGTTAGTCATGTAAGCTTCTTTCTCGACGTTTTTCCTAGCTAACAAGTATACTATTGCGCGCAAACCACTATGCACGAAATAGCGCACATCATGTAAGAGTTACGGAGGATTTCATGCAATATGCAATAGTCATTCTAGATGGAGCATCGGGATTACCCGTTCCAGAATTTGAGGGAAAGACGAGTCTAGAGGCTAGCTTTACCCCGTATCTCGACAAGCTTGCATCAGGGGGAACGGTTGGCATGGTCCAAAACGTTCCCGCTCATCTTGTGAGCGGCTCCGATGTAGCCTGCATGTCAATTATGGGATACGACCCCGCACAGTTTACCGTAGGCAGAGGAGCCATCGAAGCCGCTGCTCTTGGTATTGATCTTAAGCCAGGGCAGGTAGCCTTCCGTGTGAATCTTTGTTATGTCGAAGATTCAGTCATGAGGGGATACTCAACTGGTAATCTCTCTAGTGAAGATGGACACGCCCTTGCGCGTGAGCTGAAAGAGGCTCTCGACAACGAAGTCTTTACTCTGCATCTCGGCACCTCATTTCGACAGATTCTTGTTGTCGACAGCTATCCAGAAATGGCTCAACTCAAATTCGAGACGCCTCACGACAATACCGGACTAGACATTACGGAGCACTATCGCGCAAAAATCGAATCTCCCGAGCAAGAGGTCTTAAGCGAACTATTGGCAGCTTATGTAGGGCGAGCAAACGAGGTGCTTGCTGCTAGCCCAGTGAACAAGCGTCGTGTTGCCGAAGGCATGTGGCCGGCAAACTTTACCTGGTTATTCTGGCCAGGTGAGCGACCAGGCTCGCTCAAGCCATTTTCTGAGGTATACGAGAAAAGCGCTGCAGTAAATTCTGGCGTAGACCTTCTTGATGGTCTTGCTGCCATGACTGAATGTAAGATTTATCATTTCGACGGAGTTACCGATGGCCCTAACAATGATTATGTCTCGCAGGGTAGCGGGGGCATCCAGATGCTTGAAGAGGGCAATGATTTCGTAATCGTGCATGTTGAAGCGCCTGATGCCGCTGGACACGATGGCGAACCCGAAGAAAAGCGCCAGGCCATCGAGCACATCGACAAGCACATCATCGGTCCTTTGATGGAGTACGCAAAAACTCATCCGCTGCGAATTGCTGCTATGCCCGATCATCCAACGCCGCTTGCAACGCGCAAGCACTCGCATGATCCGGTACCTTTCGTGTTGAATGGACCAGGAATTCCGGCGAACGGCGCTTCGCGTTTAACCGAAAAAGATGCTGAATCAACTGGTCTTTTTATTCCAGAGGGACACCTTTTTTTGGCTAAATGGTTATTCGCGGAATAAAAGTTAGCTGTGACTTCCATTTCTGCGCTTTATACGGTATTATCAAGTATGTTAAGTTGGGTTAACTTGAAAGGCTAGCTCATATCAGCTTTCCGAAGTTGTCAGACTAGCCCAAGTGAGAGTAAGCATATTTGAAGGAGCCGTATCATGAATGATGCGATGGTACAAGGAAGCGCGAGTGCGGTAGCCGAGAGGGTTCACGTCGGCCATGCACAGATGCCACTGTCATTTCTTAAGGCAGGCGAGCGCGCGCGTATTGCAAAAGTTCGCGGTAAAGGTGAGATGCATCATCATCTTGAGACACTCGGGTTTGTTGAGGGCGCAGAAGTTATGGTGGTGTGCGAGAGTGCGGGTAACCTTATCGTTGAGGTAAAAGGCGCGCAAGTTGCTATTAACAAACAGGTGGCTACAAAAATTATTACCAAGTAAACATATGCCAGGAAATGCGGCATGTATTGATGTAGAAAAATCTTGATATAAGATACGGAAAGGTACGGAGGATGACGGATAACCAGCAAGAAAAAACCTTGCGTGATGTGGGAATAGGCGAAACTGCAACCGTTCGTAAGCTAACGGGTGAAGGTGCCTTAAAACGTCACATCATGGACATGGGCATCACCAAAGGTGTCGATGTGTACGTGAGGAAGGTCGCTCCCTTAGGCGATCCAATTGAAGTAACCGTACGTGGCTACGAGCTGTCGTTGCGAAAGGCTGAAGCAGAGACTATTTTAATTGCGTAAGCATGTTTAGGGCTGTCTGAATGTAGCAGCTGAAGTAGGGGCCTTATGGCCTTATTTTATGAAAGCAAGTTAGGTTAGCCTAACTTTAGATAGAACAAGAAAGGTTTACTATGGGAGTTCGTATAGCGCTTGCTGGCAATCCAAATTGCGGCAAGACAACGATGTTTAATGCTCTAACTGGCTCATCCCAGTATGTTGGTAATTGGCCTGGGGTAACGGTCGAGAAAAAAGAGGGAAAGTACGCTCGCAACAAAGAAATTATTCTCACCGACTTACCGGGTGTGTATTCACTTTCGCCTTATTCTCCTGAAGAAGTAGTGGCGCGTGATTACTTGATGAGTGGCGAGCCCGATGTAGTTATCAATCTAGTTGATGCTACGAATCTCGAGCGCAATTTGTACCTGGCTACTCAAATCATCGATTTGGGAATTCCTACTGTAATTGCCCTGAATATGGCAGACCTGGTTGAGAAAAGTGGCGATAAAATTGACGTTCAAGAGCTTTCTCGCCAACTAGGTTGTCCCATCGTTGAAACTTCCGCTCTAAAGAAGACTGGTCTTGATACCCTAATCGATACTGCAGTAGCATCGGCTCAGGAAAAGAAGCAGTCCACCTCACAGCTGAAGTTTGACGACAAGGTTGAAGCAGCGCTCTCAGAAATTTCTTCCATCATTTCTGAGCGCGTGTATCCGCATCTCATGCGTTGGTACACTATCAAGCTCTTTGAGGGTGAAGAAAAAACAATTACTGATCTCAAGCTGACAAGTGAAGAGATAGCGCGTGTTCAAGAAATTCGCGACCGAATTGAAAATGAGCTGGATGACGATGCGGAAAGCATCATCACAGGTGAGCGCTATGAAGCTATTACCGAGTTAGTGGGAGCTTCAGTAAAGCGTTCTACAAAAGGGCTCAACACCACCCAAAAAATCGACAAAGTTGTTACCAATCGCTGGCTCGGTTTCCCTATATTTGCGCTCATCATGACACTTGTGTACTACATCTCTGTGTCAACGGTAGGAACGGTTGCCACCGATTGGGCTAACGACGGTCTCTTTGGTGATGGCTGGCTGTATTCTGGCGGAGCACAATATGAAGAAGCGCTCGGTGAATGGGAAGATTCTCAAGCGGGCATTGAGGCTTATCTCGCTGTCGCCGAAGAAGAAGGTATTGAAATCGATGGCGTAAGTGCAGCAATGGAGGCTGAAGAGCCAAGTGCTGCAGACGAAAGAGCAATAGCCTCGTTCATTGAAGAATCAGAAGCAGCAGGAGTCGTTGGTTCCCTTGAAGGAGAAGAAGGGGAGGTCACGGCTGTAAGTGGCTCAATGTTTGAGGAAGCCCTCGCCATGCCAGAGCCCGATCCAGCAGAATTTGGAGCATGGGTTCCAGGTATTCCGGTTGTGTTGGGCGACTGGCTGACCTCAATTGGCACCGCGGACTGGCTGCAAAGTCTCATACTTGACGGTATCATCGGCGGTGTTGGCGCGGTTCTCGGCTTCGTTCCTCAATTGATCATCCTATTCTTATTGCTGACTTTCTTAGAGGGTTGCGGATATATGGCTCGTGTTGCCTTCTTGATGGACCGCATCTTCCGAAAATTTGGCTTATCAGGAAAAAGCTTCATTCCGATGCTTATTGCTTCGGGCTGCGGTGTGCCTGCGGTTATGGCAACAAAAACTATCGAGAACGAAAAAGATCGCCGCATGACTATCATGACCACAACCATGATTCCTTGTGGTGCAAAGCTGCCAATCATCGCGCTCGTATTTGGCGCAATTGCAGGTGGCGATCCTGCAACTACCTGGTGGATTGCGCCTCTGTTCTACTTCTTAGGCGTATTTGCGATTATCATCTCGGGAATTATGCTCAAGAAAACAAAGATGTTTGCAGGCGAAGCCTCGCCATTCATTATGGAGCTTCCAAAATATCATCTGCCTGCGATAAAGAATGTACTCATGGGTACGTGGGAGCGCGTAAGAAGCTTTATTGTTAAAGCTGGTACGATTATCTTTATTTCCTCGATTGTTATCTGGTTCTTGCTCAATTTTGGAACCTACGAAGGTGAGTTCGGCCTTCTCGATCCAGAAGTTGACAACTATATCCAGTACTCTTTGATGGCTGCCCTTGGAAACGCTCTAGCGTGGCTCTTTGCTCCGCTTGGTTTTGGCTCATGGGATTCTGCCGTTGCAACCATCACTGGTCTTGTGGCAAAAGAGAACGTCGTAGCTACTCTTGGAGTTCTGTTTAGCCTCGGAGATGCAGGCGAAGGAGATCTCTCCATGTGGACCGCGTTTGCGGCAATGCTTGGAGGTTCGGTTCCGGCAATTCTTGCTTTCTGTGCGTTCAACCTTTTATGCGCTCCTTGCTTTGCTGCCATCGGTACCATCTGGCGGCAGATGGGAAGCGCTAAGTGGACCTGGTTTGCAATTGGATACATGACTCTGTTTGCCTGGGTAATTGCTCTTATTATTTATCAGTTCGGTGGGCTTATGACCGGTGAGTTGAGCTTCAATGTGTGGACAGGGGTGGCGGTTCTTCTGCTCCTCGCGATGCTCTTCCAGCTCTTCCGTCCCATGCCCAAGTATGAAGACACTAAACCTGCTGACAAACTTAGTGTCAGCCAGGATGCCGCATAAGAAAGGATGTTTAAGTTGTAACGCAGGCCGTCTCACCATAAGATTTCTGTCGCCTTTGACGAGTTCAAGAAACTTGTACAGGTGGAAAGAAATGTTGTGGGCGAGGCTAAGAGCCAAAAGCTCATAAGTGCAACTGCGTTACGGCTTCGCAAAAGAAGGTGAATGCTATGTTAGAGATGCAAATAACGCCCGCTACCATCATCTTGCTAGTAGTGATTATTGGTCTTGTTGCCCTTGCTATTAGGCGCTTAACGCGTAGGGGCTTATGCGACTGCAAAGATTGCGCTGGCTCGGAGACCGGAGCGTGCCAGGGTTGCTCTGCGGTTGATAAGATGCTTGCCGACATGGACAAAAACCTCGCGAACAAAACGACTCCTTAGGCTCCTATCGAGGGGCGACACGAGTTGTGGAGGAATTGTAAACCTTAGCTAACTCATCTTGTACCTTCTAGTAAGTTAGCCTATACTAACAAATGTGCTTGAGGGAATTCTCGATACACGAGAAAGCGAGCACACTAACATTGCTTAACTGGGCAGTGGAGGCTTACTCGTCTGGCCATCCATTGCAAATCGACGGCGGGAATCCCCCTTCCCGCCGTCTCTCCTCTCAAATCATATTTCTCATAAACATAGACCGAAGGATTTGTGGTAGGGGTCTGTAATAAGCGATTCTGTAGTACAATTGCGTGGTCGGATAAGTACTTGAAGGGTGCGAGATAACATGGCAGAAAAGATGTCAAAGTCACACGAGGATTATCTTGAAGCAATTGTTGAGCTAGGCGGCACAACCGAGCAGTCGGTCCGGTCGGTTGATGTTGCAACGAATCTCGGAGTATCCAAGGCTTCAGTTAATAAAGCTATCAGCACACTCAAGGAAAAGGGGCTCGTGGATCAGCCTTTTTACGGCGATATTACCCTTACTTCCGAAGGCTACGAGTACGGAACAGCAGTTCTAGAGCGCCATCATTTACTCTTCACTTTTCTCACGAAAGAACTCGGCATCGAAGAAGAAGTTGCTGATGCAGAAGCCTGTCTGATGGAGCATGCCATCAGTGATGATTCCTTCAAAAAATGGCGTGCTTATATCAAAAAACTTGAAGCTGGCAGGTAGAGAGATTAATCACAACAGAGAGGCTGCGCGGCCTTGACGCTGCTGGCACGGTGAACCTCTGTATTGCGATGGAATTAAGAAGCGTTTCTTAGCTGAATGAAAATCTCGAAAAGATTGTCTTTGATCGTACGATCGATGTGCCCGTGATATTTTTCAACAATTGAATCAATTAAGCCAGAACCGATTCCATGATTAGGATTGTTCTTTGAACTGGTAAGCAGACCGTGTATCATCCGAACTTTACCGTCGGTGGGGTTTTTCTGATAGATATTGAGTTCATTTTCGGTTTCGGAGAGCGTGAGGGTAATTTCTGGCTGCTCATCTTTAGGCAATGATTCGGGGGGAATTCGCAGACAGGCTTCAATGGCGTTGTCCAAAACATTGCCCACAAGTGAAGCTATATCAGCAAGGTCGTAAGAGGAGCTAGCGGATTTAACCGATCCTGACACGTTAAGCTTTATTCCAACTGCATCGGCGCGTGCTGATTTCGCGTTGAGAATGGCATTGATTAGATCGTCGCCTACACTAAATCGTGTGTTGATGATGTCGGTAGAAGCGCTGATTGCCTTGAGGTATTCGCTGAGGCCTTCAAAATTACCCATTTCAGCATAGCTCGTCATAATCTGCAGATTGTTGATGTAGTCATGACGCCATTCCCGGGTGGCTGTATAGAGCGCATTCACTTCATCAAGATGATTTTGAGAGGTTAGCCTGCTGGATGAGCGCCTCCTGACGTATTTCTTTTCTTGCTTGATAATACTGGGTTTTAAACAAGCCGAAAGAGCAATACATAATGACAACTATACTTAATGCCATTGTGAACAGCAGTAAGGCGTAGGGTAGCTCTTGTCCAAGGGGAATGATAAGCAAATAATAAACCGCCAACAATACGGTGCAAGAAAGCACGGGGATTAGAGCGAGAAAGAACATCGTTTTTGGAGACATCCAAACACTACGCATTCTTTTTCGAGTCATAGGCCTCAGGAGGTTTCCCATTAATACAATCGTTATAAAGCAGAAAAGAACGTGGATAATTGGCGAAAGGGCCTCGATATGGATTGTCCCAAAAAAGGCTAACATGAGCGCATCTGAAGCCACTCTGCTTGTCAGATAAAAGGAATAGAGAATTAGAACCCAAAATAGTTTTTGGAAGAAACTGCCTTTTTGAAACAACGAAGTATAGATAAAAAGGAAAAGGCCAACCACCGTCAAGAAAAGATAGCCATTGCTGAGAAATATTCCGTTTGTCTCTATTGTGCCCCATTGAAGCCATAGTAGACAAACAAAAATGAGTAGCACGACAGTAAAAATTCCCGTAGCAGCAACGATAGTAACTGATTTAGTGTAGCGTGGCTCAAGGACTCTTCCCAAGAAATAAACAAGGAGCCAAAATACGACAAGAGCTGCAGTTGCCTCAATGAAGCTGGAAGTTAGAAGGGATTGCATAAGAATTGACTATTTTCGGCTACTGTATTTGATGTATTCGTTGTAGGCTTCCCTTGTATAACTTCTGCTTACGGGCAGTCTGTCGCCATTTTCCATCAGGACTTCGGTTCGATTCATTTCTCTAACATGTGCAGGGTTAACTAAAAATGATCGATGAATACGGCAGAAGTTGTCCTCGGGCTTTAGTGTTTGATCAAGCTCAGATATGCGCGCTCGATATTCCACAGTGCCTTTTGAGCTGTAAACGACAAGAAAGTGTGATCGCGCCTCAAAATAATAGATTTCTTCAAGGTATAGCTTGATAGTAGTACCGCCCTTTTCAATGAGAAAAGGTTTATTTTGGGTGCGACCAATTTTGCATATCACTTTGTTCATACAATCAAAGAACATATCTTTTGATACTGGCTTGAGAAGATAGCACGAGGCATCGACGCTGTAACCATCAACGGCATACTCGGAATACGCCGTGACAAAAACGATCGAAATGTTATCGCTGATGCCTCGGACGATACGCGCAAGCTCAAGCCCGGATAAGGTACTCATTTTAATGTCTAGGAAAAGAACGTCAAACATGGATGGCGAGGTCCATGCCAATAAAAAGTCTTCAGAGGAAGTAAAAGACACGCACTCAATTTTAGTGTTAGCTGACACTGCCCATGCTTCTGCGTAGTGGCATGACCCCCTGAATCTGATCCAACCCCAGTGTTAGGAAATAGATAGAATTCGACACTGAAGGGAAAGGACCAGACAATGAAAAAGACACGCTACACCACAGAGCAGATCATCAAGAACCTGCGAAAAGTCGAGGTGATGGTTGGCCAAGGCAGGACCGTCCAGGAGAGCTGCCGAGAGATAGGCGTCAACGAGCAGACCTATTACCGTTGGCGCAACAAGTACGGTGGCATGTCCACCAGC